>NZ_JBWZET010000090.1:0-5162 GCF_056722145.1 Rhizomicrobium sp.
ACCCGCCGTCTGGTCGACGTGGCGAACGATTGCATCATCACCTCCGTGGATTGCGGTACCAGCCACGGTGTCTCGGTGCAGGCCGAAATCGATGGCGGTCACGTCGTGGCGTCGCTTTCCGAGCGCATCCTCGGCCGCACCACGGCGGAAGACGTCAAGCACCCGGATACGGGCGAGCTGATCGTCGCCAACGGCATGGAAGTGACCGAGGACATCGCCGAGAAGATCGAAGAGGCGCATATCCAGCGCGTGCGCGTGCGCTCGGTGCTGTCGTGCGAACTCAAGGAAGGCGTGTGCGGCAAGTGCTATGGCCGCGATCTGGCGCGCGGTACTCCGGTCAATATCGGCGAGGCGGTGGGCGTTATCGCCGCGCAGTCGATCGGCGAGCCGGGTACTCAGCTCACCATGCGTACCTTCCACATCGGCGGCGCGGCGCAGGTCGCCGGTTCGTCGAAGTCGGAAGCGTCGTATGACGGCGTCATCAAGATCGTGAACCGCAACGTCGTGAAGAACTCGGAAGGCGAGTTGATCGCGATGGGCCGCAACATGCAGATCCAAATCCTGGATCCGAAGGGTGCGGAGCGGGCGACCTACCGCGTCATCTACGGCGCGCGCCTTAAGGTCGACGACGGCTCGGTGGTCAAGCGCGGCGATCGTCTCGCCGAGTGGAACCCGAACGCCCTGCCGGTGATGACCGATACCGACGGTATCGTCCGCTTCGACGACCTCGTGTCGGGCGTCACCTACAGGGAAGTGTCGGACGAAAAGACCGGCGTGACCAATCGCGTCGTCATCGATGCCCGCGGATCGGGTTCGAAGGCGCAGGAAATCCGCCCGTCGATCGCCGTGGTCGATGCCAATGGCAAGGTCATTCAGGTGGCGAGCGGCGGCGAAGCCCGCTATCCGCTGTCGGTGGATGCCATTCTGTCGGTGGAAGACGGCTCGACCGTTCGCGCCGGCGACGTTCTGGCCCGTTTGCCGACTGAAGGTGCCAAGACCCGTGACATCACCGGCGGTCTGCCGCGCGTCGCGGAATTGTTCGAAGCCCGCAAGCCGAAGGACCAGGCCGTGCTGGCGGAAGTCGACGGTTTTGTCGAATTAGGCAAGGACTACAAGAACAAGCGCCGCGTCATCGTCAAGCCGAAGAACGAGAAGATCGATCCGGTCGAATTCCTGATCCCCAAGGGCCGCCACATCAGCGTGCGCGAGGGCGATTACATCGAGAAGGGCGATTATATCGTTGAAGGCAATCCGTCGCCGCACGATATCCTGCGCATCAAGGGCGTCGAGGAACTCACCACCTACTTGGTGAAGGAAATCCAGGACGTCTACCGGCTGCAGGGCGTGAAGATCAACGACAAGCACATCGAAGTGATCTGCCGTCAGATGATGCAGAAGCTCGAGATCATCGACGGCGGCGACACCACGTTGCTTGCCGGCGAGCAGGTCGATCTGATCGAACTCGACGAGGCCAACAAGAAGGCCGAAGAGAATTCGGGCCGTCCCGCCGTGGGCCGTCCGGTACTCTTGGGCATCACCAAGGCGTCGTTGCAGACGCGCTCGGTGTTCTCGGCGGCGTCGTTCCAGGAAACCACGCGCGTCCTCACCGAAGCTGCGGTGCAGGGCAAGGTGGATACCCTGGAAGGCCTCAAGGAGAACGTGATCGTCGGTCGTCTGATCCCGGCTGGTACGGGCGGCGCCATCGCGCGCCTGCGTCAGATCGCGATGGACCGCGACAAGGTCATTCAGGACGAGCAGTCGAAGGGTGCGCCCGCTCAGCTCGAAGCGCCGCAACCGCCGGCTCCGGAAACGCCGCCGGAACCCGCTTCGGATGCTCCGCCAGCGCCGGAAACGCCGCAAGCGGCCGAATAAGAAACAAGGGCCGGTGGAAACACCGGCCCTTTTTCGTTAGGGGCGTCTTTCCTCCCCCGCGGAGCAGCGGCCCCGCACGTCGTTGAAAGCGACGGAGGGGCCCATATTCGCGGTTCATAAATCGCGCTAGACTCGCCTAGGTGCAGGTGCGGGGGGCATCATGGCGCGCTCAAAGATTGTCTGGATCGCCGCGGTCATTCTGGCCTTCGCTGTCGGCCTCGGCGGCGGGGTGTATGGACCCGCGCTTTGGCGCAAGGCGATGGCACCCATCCCGGTGACGCAGGTCGCCGTCTACGACGCCGCCGATCTCGACGAGGGCGGTTTCAATCACTTCAGCGACGTCAACACGGTGCTTGTGCGCGCAGACGTCAAACCGGACGGACGCACGCAGAATTATGTTGTCCTCAAGCTGATCGTTGCACCGGACGGCCAAGTGACGTCGGCGACGCCCATAGCGGGCACGACCGCCTATTACGCCGACACCATCGCCCTGGCGCTGACCTGGAAAGTGAAGCCGTTCCTGCGCAACGGCGTGCCCGTCGCTGCGCGGGTTCCGTATGTGTTCGTGCGCATCCAGCCGCCCGAACTTCGGCGCGATTACCCGGTGCCATTTCCTCCGCTGCGAGATATTGCGCACGTCAAGATCACCTTCGATCGCGGCCCATGCTTCGGCGAATGCCCGATCTATCACGTCGTGCTGCACGGCGACGGCACAGTCGACTATGAAGGCCTCGGCTTCGTAGTGGTGCTGGGCAAACACCACGCCAAGGTGCCGGTGGCCGTCGTGCAGCATCTCGTCGATGAATTCCGCAAGGCGCACTTCTTCTCGCTGCTGCCGCGCTACCACGCCAGCATCACGGACAATCCGACCTACAAAATCGCCATTTCATTCGATGGCTATGCCGCCGAAGTGGATGATTACGTTGGCGAACAAGTCGGCATGCCGCATGCCGTGAGCGCGTTGGAAGACGAAATCGACCGCGCACTTGAGACCAAACGGTGGGTGCGTGGCGACCTGCAGACGGTGCCGTCGCTGATCGCCGAAGGCTGGGACTTCAAGGCAAACTCGTGCAACAACACCGCTCTGGTCGCTGGCGCTGCCCGCTATGCCTCGCTCGATGTGGTTCGGGCGCTGCTGGTACAAGGTGCGCCGGTCCACTCCAAATGCAGCCAATCCGGCTATGGCATTTTGGAGGTGTCGGCGCTGCAGAGCGCGGTGGAGCACGGCGATGTCGCCATGGTGGACGCACTGGCAGAGGCGCGTATCGATGACCGCGATGCCGCCGAGGCGCTGATCGAGGCCGCGCGGCGAGGGGCGTTCGAAATGCTGATCCGGATCGAACAAGCCCATCCCATGCGGCACCAAACTGTTCGCCTGGCGAACGGCGAAACGCTGCTGATGGCGGCGGCCGAATCGTGTGTTCCGGAGGCCGTCTCGGAGGTGATCGACAACGCCGAGATCAATGCCGCGGATGGCCAGGGCAAGACGGCCCTGTTCCATGCCAGGGGCGGCGTTGCCGACAAACCGCACGATTGTGCGGGGACGGTGCGACTGTTGCTGGCGAAAGGCGCCGACCCGAACGCGCGTGACCGCAATCAGGATACGGCGCTGATCGACAATATGTTCGATGTCGACGTTGCCAAATCTCTTCTCAAGGCCGGGGCCGATCCGAATGCCCGCAACTTCATGGGCCGAACGGCGCTGATGGCGAGTGACGATCCCAATCTGACCCGCGCGTTGTTCGAAGGTGGCGCCAACCCTTGGCTTGTCGATAACGAGGGCAAGAACGCGCTCGACTTGGCGCGGGAAGGTGGTTCGCAGAATTCCTGTGTTCCCGTTCTCGAAGCCTGGATGAAGGCGCATCCGAAGGCGCATCCGAAGCCGAAGCCGAAGCGGTAGCGTCAGTCGCTGTTGCCGTGCTGGATCACGATTTTTCCGGTGCCTTTCTGCGCGATCACCATCGAGTAGCGCAGGAACAGCGCCAGATTGAGGTCGCCGGCGCGATACCACAGCAGGGGCTCGTGCAGGCCGTCGACGATGGCGCCGTAGTCGGGGCCGAATTTGGCGGCGGATTCGCGCGCTTCGGCGGCGATCTTGGCAACCACCGCGCCGTGATACTGCTCGGGATTGACGATCGTCAGGTCCCAGGCGAGATCGGTTTTTGTTTCGCTGCGGCCGAATTTCGGCACGCTGCGGACGAACGCTCTGATCCGCTCGGCGGCGCCGTCGAAGCTATCGCCGGAGGAGATCGCCGTTTTTACGACGAGGCGCACCTGGGCGTTGTTGCCGTATCCGCCGCCGCCGACGAAGCCTTCGATCATGCTTTCGGAGAAGTCCTTGAGCTGCTTGTCGCCGATGCTGAGCGAGATGCGGGCATTGCGTTTGGCCTCGCGCACCAGGGCTTTCAGGGTGTCGCGCATTTCCACGGCGCGCAGCACCGGATCGCGGGTGTCGTCGGTGACATAAATCCGGTTGATCAGATGATCGGCGCGCCGGATCAGCACGACATAGGGAACCGTATCCTGGTCGCGGCGAAAATAGGTTTCGCGTGTCCCGGTGACGACGATGGTCTCGACGTTTTGCGCCAAGGCCGGCGGCAGCGTCGATGCGGCGGCGATCAGGACGACGGCGAGTGCGAGTTTTTTCATGACATCCCCCTCACTTCGGCTGCACGATCATGGTGTAGGGAATGTACAGCGCCAGATCGAGTTGGCCGGCGCGATACCACTGCAGCGGCCGGTACAGGCCTTCGATGGTGACGCCGTAGTCGCTGCCGAACATCGCTGCGGCCTCTTTGGCGTTGCCGGCGATCTTGGCGATCACGGCGGCGTGGTATTGCTGCGGCCCGATCACCGCGATCTCATAGTCGGTGTCGCTGGTGACCTCGCTGCGGCCGATCTTGGGGATGCGCTTGATGAAATCCTCGATGCGCCCGGTCGTCGAGTCGAAGGTGTCGTCGGCCGCGATCGCCGTCTTCACCAGGATGCGGGCCTGACTGGTATCGGGGCGGCTGCCGCTGGTGATGTACTGGTCGATCAGGTCTTCGGTGAAGTCCTTCAGGACCTCATTCTTCTCGACGCTGAGGGTGATGCGAGGGTCTTGCTTGGCGGCGGCCACCACCGCCTTCAGCGTGGCGCGCAGTTCCTGGGCGCGGACCTTGGCATCGCGGGTGTCGTCTTCGACGGTGATCGACGTATACAGATGATCGGCGCGCCGGGTCAGGACGACATAGGGCAGGGTGGTCGAATCCGAGGCGCGGTAGCCGGTGACCGCCACCGTTTCCATGGCG
>NZ_JBWZET010000091.1:0-10030 GCF_056722145.1 Rhizomicrobium sp.
GCCGCCAAAAGCGCCGCCGTTCTCGCCAACGCAGGTTTAGGACGCGCCCACGCCCGCGCTTTGCATTTCATTGCGCGCAATCCCGGGCTTTCCGTCGCCGAATTGCTGGGCTTCCTCAAAATCACCAAACAGAGCCTCAACCGCGTCATGGGCGACCTCTTGAAAGGCGGCTTCGTGGAACGCAAGACAGGTATGCAGGATCGTCGCACCCGATCGCTGCAGCTGACCGCAGCGGGCAAATCCCTCGCCGACGCGGTGTGGAATGCCCAGCGGCCGCTGATCGCCGCCGCCTTCAAGGCCGCCGGGCAGGATGCCGTCGGCGGCTATCGCAAAGTTTTGATCGGCATTGCCGGCGACCCCGAGCGCTGGAGGAAAACACCATGAACGGAACCGTCCAAGATCCCCATCTTCTGGTCGTCGATGACGACGAACGCCTCAGGGCGCTGCTGCAGAAGTATCTGTCCACCAACGGCTTCCGCGTCAGCGCCGCCGCCAACGCCGCCGATGCCCGGGCGTTGATGAAATCGATGGCCTTCGATCTTCTCATCCTCGACGTCATGATGCCGGGCGAATCCGGGTTCGAACTGGCCACCAGCGTCCGCGCCTCCTCCGACATCCCGATCCTGATGCTGACCGCCAAAAGCGAAGCCGAGGACCGCATTGCGGGGCTGGAAAAGGGCGCCGACGACTATCTGACCAAGCCGTTCGAGCCGCGCGAGCTTCTTTTGCGCATCGGCTCGCTGCTTCGCCGCGCCGCGCCGCCCGCGCGCTCCGCCTCCGGCGAAGTCACGATGGGCGACTGCGTCTACGATCCCGAACGCAAGCAGCTCAAGAAAAAGGGCCGCCCGATCAAGCTGACCAGCTCGGAGAACGCGCTGCTGCAGCTGTTCGCCGCCAATGCCGGGCGCAGCTTTTCGCGCACCGATTTGTGCTCGCGGCTCGGCGTGGCGCTCGAGCGCTCGATCGACGTGCAGGTCACCCGCCTGCGCAAGAAGATCGAAGAAGACCCCAAACTGCCGCTTTACCTGCAGACCGTAAGAGGCGTGGGCTATGTCCTCGTACCCGATCGCGTCGGATAAACCGTTCACCTGGGCGCAGCTGAGGCCGGGCCGCCTGTTGAAGCGGTTCATGCCGCGCGGCCTGTTTCCGCGTTCGCTGATCATCATCGTGGCGCCGATGGTGATTTTGCAGGCGATCGTCTCCTATGTCTTTTTCGAACGCGACCTCGATTCCACCACCCGGCGCATGGCGCGCGCGGCCGCCTCCGATATCGCGCTGCTGATCGCACAGGAGGACACGCGCCACAGCCCGTGGCGCGAAAAGCTGCGGGACCTCGCCGCAAAGCAGCTGCGTTACGAGCTCAGGTTCGAGCCCGGCGTGCACATTCCACCGCCCACCCATCTTCATAATCGCACCATCGACAAGGCGCTCGACGAGGTCATCGCCCAACAAATCGGCGAAAAGCGGCACTTCCAGATTACGCCCTTGCCGGGCAAGCAGAAATTCCTCATCAGCGTCGAAGTGCATGATGGCGTGTTGCACGCGGTGGTGCCGCGCGACCGCATCACGGTGTCGAGCCCCGACACCTTCATCCTGTTGATGATGATCTCGTCGCTGATCCTGCTCACCGTCGCCATCCTGTTCCTGCGCAATCAGGTGCGCCCGATCGAACGGCTGGCGCGCGCCGCCGATGCTTTCGGCAAGGGCCGCGATGTGCCCGATTTCAAGCCCTATGGCGCCACCGAAGTGCGCCGCGCCGCCCAGGCCTTCCTCACCATGCGCGAGCGCATCAACCGCCATGTCCAGCAGCGTACCGAAATGCTGGCCGGCGTCAGCCATGACCTCAAGACGCCGCTGACCCGCATCCGCCTGCAACTGGCCATGATGGCTCCGTCGCCCGACGTCGACGCCCTTGCCGACGACATCGCCGAGATGGAAAGCATGCTGAACGACTATCTGGCGTTCGCGCGCGGCGAAGGCGGCGAGAAAAGCGAGCTGGCCGATCTCGGCGCCCTGGTGCGCGATGCGGCCGAAGCGGCCCGGCGCGCCCGCCAAGGCGAACTCGACCTGCAGGTGCCCGAGGGCGTGCTTTTGGCCGTGAAGCAGAAGGCGCTCCGGCGCTGCGTCACCAACCTGATCGACAACGCCTTGAAGCACGGCACTCGCGCCACCGTGTCGCTCGACCTCGAAGCGCGCTTCGCCGCGATCCACATCGACGACGATGGCCCCGGCATTCCCGTCGACCAGCGCGAAGAGGCGTTCCGCCCGTTCCGGCGTCTCGACGAGGGCCGCAACCTGCAAGTCGGCGGCGTCGGCCTCGGCCTCTCCATCGCCCGCGACCTGGCGCGCAGCCATGGCGGCGATCTCATCCTCGCCGACAGCCCGCAGGGCGGCCTGCGCGCCACCATCCGCCTGCCGCTGTAATTGCCGTCACTTGGCGGCGCGAAACGCGAACACGGTTTCGGAATGAAAGGTCTGACCGGGGCGCAGGACCGTCGACGGGAACGCCGGCTGGTTGGGCGAATCCGGGAAGTGCTGGGTCTCGAGGCAGACGCCGGTATGACGGTTGAACCCCGTGCGTTTGGCGTCGAGGAAATTACCCGAATAGACCTGGATGCCGGGCTCGGTGGTCTTGACTTCCATCACCCGTCCGCTGACCGGGTCCTCGAGAATGGCCGCAGTCGCCAGCGCGCCGCCGCCGGAATTCAGCACCCAGTTGTGGTCGTAGCCGTGACCGAAGCCGATCTGCTCGTCGGCGGCGTCGATGCGGGCCCCGATCGCGGTCGCATGCGTGAAGTCGAACGGCGTGCCCGTCACGCGGCGAAGCTCGCCGGTCGGGATCAGTGTCTTGTCGACCGGCGTGAAGCGATCGGCGTTCAGCGTCAGGCGATGGTCGAGGATGGTGTTGGCAGGATTGCCGGTAAGATTGAAATAGGAATGGTTGGTGAAATTCACCACCGTCGGCTTGGTGGTGGTTGCGTCGTAGGAAATGGCAAGCGCGTCGCCGGTCAGCGTGTAGGTGACGTGGACGGTGAGCTGGCCGGGAAAGCCCTCCTCGCCATCGGCGCTGACATAGGTGAGCCGCAGCGACGGTCCCGCGGCCGTTTCGATGGGCTCCGCCCGCCATAGCCGCTTATCGAAGCCGTTGCCGCCATGCAGGGTGTTGGCGCCACTGTTGATGGGAAGCTGGTAACGGGTGCCATCGAGCGTGAAGCTGCCGCGCGCGATGCGGTTGGCGTAGCGCCCGACGGTGGCGCCATAAAACGGCACGCCCTGGACATAGGGCGCGGCGCTATCGAAGCCGAGCACCACGTTGGCGAAGGTGCCGTGCCGGTCCGGGGTCTTCAGCGCCACCAGCGTGGCGCCATAGGTGGAAATCTTCGCTTCCAAGCCGCTTTCGGCAGAGAGTGTGTAGAGGTCGACCGGCTTGCCATCCGCGGTGCTGCCGAAGGCGGTCTTGATGATCGCCGCATCGGCGGGTGCCGCCAGCATCGCCAGCGCCAGATAAGCCATCACGATTTTCAGCATCCCGGCGCTTCCTTCAGCTTTGATGGCCATTCTTTTGTGGTTGACGACTATATCAGACAATCACAAACCGTGCCGTCGCCATCCGGCGACGCCAAACAAAAAGGGCGGCCCGCAAGCCGCCCTTTGTCGAGGTCACGGGGAATGCCCGGTCAGTCGCGGCCGACCGACGCCAGCACCGCCGCGATGATGGTGTCCTGGGTCGCTTCGTCGAGATAGGGATGCATCGGCAGCGACACCACCGTGTCGGAAATCTTCTCGGTCACCGGGATCGGCGCGCTCGGGTATTGGGCATAGCCCTTCTGGCGCGACAGCGGGATCGGATAATAGACCGCGGTCGGAATGCCCTTGTCCTTGAGATCGGCCTGCAGCCTGGAGCGATCGGGAACCTGCAGCGTGTACTGCGCCCAGGTCGAAGCGGCGCCGTCGATCACGACCGGCACGCGGATGCGATTGGAAACGCCGAGGCCGGCGTTGTAGCGCCGCGCCACCTTCTCGCGCAGCGCGATTTCGTCGGCGAAAATCCTGGTCTTCTCGATCAGGATCGCCGCCTGCAGCGTGTCGAGGCGGGAATTCATCCCGATGCGGACGTTTTCGTATTTGTCGACGCCCTGGCCGTGGACCTGAATCGAACGCAGCAGCGCCTCGAATTCGGCATCGTTGGTGAACACCGCGCCGCCGTCGCCATAGCAACCGAGCGGCTTGGCGGGGAAGAAGCTGGTCGAGGCGGCATCGCCGATCGAGCCGGTGACCTGGCCATGGAAACGGCCGCCGAAGCCTTGCGCCGTATCGCACAACATCTTGAGACCTTCGCGCCGGCAGATCGGTTCGATCGCGATGTAATCGGCCGGCTGGCCGAACAGGTCGACCGGAATGACGACCTTCGGCTTCAGCTTGCCGTCCTTCTTCACCATGGCGATGGCCGCTTCGAGGCTGGCCGGATCCATGTTGAAGGTATCTTCCAACACGTCGACGAACACCGGAGCGGCACCGGCCAGGACGGCGACTTCGGCGGTGGCGGCAAAAGTGAACGCGGGTACGAACACCGCATCGCCCGGACCCACGCCCCACGCCATCAATGGCAGGCTCAACGCATCGGTGCCGTTGGCACAGGCGACAACATGTTTGACGCCGCAGAACTCGGCCAGCATGGCTTCCAGCTCGCGCACCTGGGGCCCCAGGATGTACTGGCCCGAGGCCACGACGGAGAGGACCGCCTTGTCCAGCACTTCGGCGATGC
This sequence comes from Rhizomicrobium sp., assembly GCF_056722145.1. Taxonomy (NCBI): domain Bacteria; kingdom Pseudomonadati; phylum Pseudomonadota; class Alphaproteobacteria; order Micropepsales; family Micropepsaceae; genus Rhizomicrobium; species Rhizomicrobium sp. The sequence goes on from NZ_JBWZET010000091.1 coordinate 4,766, forward strand.
GGCGGCGTTGCGCCTGCAGATCGATGAACGGAATGACCACGGCTATCCTCCGGTAATCTTGCGACGGATGCGTTCTAGCCAGCCAAGCGTGTGAATTCAACGCATTCGCCAGCACTTTATGTTTCGGATTGCGTCAGCAGCCGCCTCGGTTAACACGAATCCATGCGCCGCCTTGCAACCCGCAACAAGCGTATCGCGCCCGCCACCGTGGCGCAGTACGGCCGGGTTCGTATGTAGCACATAGTGTTCCAGTGCCGTAAAATAGACTGGCACAGAGACCGTCCCCGCTGCCGCAGTGCGCCGCAGCCTGCCCGCGGCGCGCCAGGGCGGCTGGCCGCTGCGGTTTTGTCAAAGAGTGACAAAAACCGTGACCGCGGACCGGAGCTTTCCGTCGATTCTGCCATTGCAATCGGGCTGGTTGCGCGCCACAACCTGGAGGTCCAGAACGCGAGGGTGAGCTATGCGCATCGTGATGATTGGGTCGGGCTATGTCGGACTGGTGTCCGGCGCGTGCCTTTCGGAATTCGGCCATGACGTGGTCTGCGTCGACACCGACGTGGCCAAGATTGAGGGGCTGAAGGTTGGCACCATTCCAATCTACGAACCGGGCCTGGACGAAGTCGTAGCGGCCAATGTCAAGGCCGGGCGGCTGTCCTTCACCTCCAATCTGAAGGAAGCGATGACCGGGGCCGAGGGCGTGTTCATCGCCGTCGGTACGCCGAGCCGTCGTGGCGACGGCCATGCCGACCTCTCCTATGTATTCGCCGCCGCCGAAGAGATCGCGCACCATCTCACGGGCTATACCGTGGTGGTGACCAAATCGACGGTTCCGGTCGGCACCAACAAGAAGGTCGCCGAGATCATCCGGAAGGTCCGCCCCGACGCCGAATTCGACGTCGCCTCGAACCCCGAGTTCCTGCGCGAGGGCTCGGCGATCGAAGACTTCCGCCGCCCCGATCGCGTCGTGGTCGGCTGCACCACCGAACGCGCCCGCACCGTGATGCGCGAAATCTATCGCCCGCTGTATCTCAACGAAACCCCGATCGTATTCACGACCTGCGAGAGCTCGGAGATCATCAAATATGCCTCCAACGCCTTCCTGGCGGCCAAGATCACCTTCATCAACGAGATGGCCAATCTCTGCGAGGCGGTCGGCGCCAATGTCCAGGACGTCGCCCGCGGCATGGGGCTCGACGGACGCATCGGCAACAAATTCCTGCATGCCGGCCCGGGCTATGGCGGCTCATGCTTCCCCAAAGACACGCTCGCGCTGATGAAGACCTGCGAGGAAACCGGCACGCCGACCCGCATCATCGAAGCGGTGGTGGCGGTCAACGATGCCCGCAAGATCGAAATGGGCGCCAAGATCGAGAAGGCGTTCGGCGGCGTCGCCGGCAAGACCATCGCCATCCTCGGCCTCACCTTCAAGCCCAACACCGACGACATGCGCGATGCGCCGGCGCTGGTGATCGTGCCCTATCTCAAAAACAAGGGCGCCACGATCCGCGCCTTCGATCCGGAAGGCATGAAGGAAGCCAAGAAGCACTTCGAAGTCGATTGGTGCAACGAGACCTATGAGACGCTGGAAGGCGCCGACGGGCTCGTCATCCTGACCGAGTGGAACGAATTTCGCGCCCTCGACCTCGCCCGCGTCAAGTCGCTGCTGAAGCGCCCGCTGCTGGTCGATCTGCGCAACATCTATCGCCCCGACATGATGGCCGGCGCCGGTTTCAAGTACATCTCGGTGGGGCGGCCGAGCGTCGAAGCCTAAGCGCGAATGCGCTCGGACAGATAGGCGTGCAGGATGGCGGTGATGCGCGCCGCCGCCTTGCCGTCGCCAAACGGATTGTGGGCCTTGGCCATGGCGGCATAGGCCGCCGGATCATCGAGCAGATGCGCGGCCTCAGCGGCGATGCGATCGCCATCGGCACCGACCAGACGCGCCGTTCCCGCCGCGATGCCCTCGGGCCGCTCGGTGGTGTCGCGCATGACCAGGACCGGAACGCCCAGCGCCGGCGCTTCTTCCTGGACGCCGCCGGAATCGGTGACGATCACGCTGGCGCGCATCATCAGGTTGACGAACTGCAGGTAATTCAGCGGCGCGATGAGCTCGATGCCGTCTATGCCGCCGAGCAGGCGATGGACGGGATCGCGCACATTGGGATTGGGATGCACCGGAAACACGATCTGGACATCGCCGCGCGCCGCCAGCCGCGCCAGGCCGTTGCAGATCGAGGCGATGCCGCCGTCGAAATTCTCGCGCCGGTGACTGGTGACCAGCACGAGGCGGCGCCCTGGTTGCGGATGCGGCAGCCCGGCATCGATGGCACGGCGCAAATCGGCCTCCGCCTCCAGCCGGCCGCGGATCGACAACAGCGCATCGACCACCGTGTTGCCGGTGACGTGAATCCGCCCGTCGGGATAGCCTTCCTTGAGGAGATTGGCGCGAGCCCCTTCGGTCGGCGGCAGGAATACGTCGGTCATGACATCGACGAGGCAGCGGTTGATCTCTTCCGGGAAGGGCGAATATTTCTTGCCGCTGCGCAAACCGGCTTCGACATGGGCGATCGGGATGCGGGCATAGAAGGCCGCCAGCGCACCGACGAACGCTGTCGTGGTATCGCCCTGGACCACCACGAGATCGGGCGCGAAGCCGGCCAGCGCCGGAGACAGGGCAGCGAGCGCGGCGACCGTGACGTCGCTCAAACTTTGGCCGGGACGCATGATGTCGAGATCGAGATCGGCCGTGAGCGCCGCGATGTCGATCACGGCATCGAGCATCTCGCGATGCTGGGCGGTGAGAATGACGACCGGATCAAAATCAGGACTGCGCTCGAGCGCGTGGACCACCGGAAACAGCTTGATCGCCTCGGGCCTGGTGCCGATGACGAAGACCACCTTGAAGGGACGCGTGCGCATCGCCCTCGACGACATCGCATCGGTACGGGACAGCACGCACGCTCCTCGATTTGTTGGCTCACCATACTGACATTCCAAGCCCGCCTTGCAACCAATTCCCGCACGACACGCAACGGTATGCCGCTGCGTAATCCGTAGGCGGATTATTTCTCAGCAGCAACGGAATCGGCCGCGACTGGGGCGGCGACGCTGCGTCAATTGCGGCTAATAGTTTTTTTGTTCGAATCGCGATAATTTCGGTTGCATCGGATTCCGCTGACGCAACCTTGCGCCGGCATCGGGGGGTGAGATGAAACGAACGGCACAGGCGCCGCGGACTTGCGGTCGCGTCGGGCTGGCATGACGCACATGTCCGCACCCTTACCGGCTCTACTGGACACCGAACCCCACGACGCGCCGCCGCGGCACGACAGCCTGGGGGGCACCTATTGGCTGATGCGCCGGCTGGGCAACCGCTGGACGGTACCGATCCTGTTGGCGCTCCGCCATGAATCGTTGCGCTTTGCCAAGCTGAAACGCACCCTCGATCCGGTGTCGCAGCGGATGCTGACGCTGACACTACGGCGCATGGAACAGGATGAACTTGTCTATCGCACCGAATTGCCGGGGCAGCCGCCGCCGGTCACTTATGGCCTGACGCCACTGGCGGCGGCATTGGTCGAGCGGCTCGAGGAGCTCGAGGCCTGCCTGGCAGCCCTGCGCACCGCGGATGGCCCGGCGGCCAACTGACAGGCATGCGATAGAGCGTCTCGTTCACAAAGATGCGCGATCGCGACGCAATTGCCCCTATCCGGTGCAATTTCCAAGGTGCGCCGACCACCTTTGTCCACCTGCGACAGCATGGAACACCCTCGCGAGGAGGATTCGCCGCCGTAGCGCATCATTAGCCATGGGGTGTTTTGACCCAGTGGGGTATTTAATTCCATCGACGTCTAGTAGCGCACCCATGCACGGCACCTTGGACCCGGACGAGAAACCAGCCCGCAGCACGCCTGCCGGGCATGGTCCGGTTGACACCGAACGCGGCACCCTGCTTTCCGGTCTGGTGATCGACGGTCATGGTGTCGAAATGAGTCCGAGCCGCGTGACCAATTCCGGCGTCGCGGCCGCCCGCTATTATGTCGGCACCCTGGCGCTGCCGGGGCGCGATGCGCCCGAACGCATTCCGGCCGCCCGCCTAGACGCGAACGTTGTTGCCATACTCGCCCGGATCCGCCTTCTTGGCCCCACCTGGCAGCGCCAAGACATCACCGCCATTATCCGGCGGGCGGTTGTGCTAGAAGACGCAATTATCCTGCAACTCGATAAGCGCCGGTGCCTGACGGCGTGGCGGGCACAGGAACCGATGCTGCAGCGCATCGCCACCAGCGACGTGCTGCGCCTGATCGCCACCTGCCTCACCGGGCGTGAAGAAATCACCGAGGCGGGCACCGCGTTGTGCCTCAAGCTGCCGCGCCATGCCCGCGCCCGCAAAACCCGCAATCCCCGCAACGCCCTGCTGTTCCAGCGCGCGCCCTGACGGCCTCTGCCGACGGCTGCATCAGGCCGGAATGAAGCGCAAAAAGTCTTCGTTCATGGCGCGGGAGAGGGTGGTCTTGTAGCGCGCATAAAGCCCGTCGCCGGGCACCACGCGGCCGAAGCTGAAACCGGACGCCAGCGGCACCAGCGCAAACGGCACCGCGACCGGCACGAGATGGCCGCCATTGGCCGACAACAGCGTCGACATCACCCCGTACATCTCGCCGGTGATCAGCGGATGCGAAAGGATCGCCAGCCGCATCTGGCCTTCGTCATTGGTATGCAAATAGACGTGACCCGATTTGTTGGGCAGCGCAATCACCCCCTTCTGGGCGTAGGGAGCATCGAGGCGTTCGGCTTCGGCGAAGGCAAGGCACCCCGCGCCCTCGTCCCATCGGATCGCGGTGCGATAGGCGTAAATGGCGTCCTTGACCTCGAAGGAAGGGCGCAGCGTCAGATAGTCGGCTTCGAGCCAGGTGACCGAGGCCCGCGAATAGGCCCCCAACGCGGCCGGCGCCGATACCGGACGGGTATCGGGCCGCAGCTTCACCCCCAGCGCGGTTTCGAGCCGGACCAGGGTCGCCAGCGTAAACGGCCGGCTGCCGCCGAGCGCCTTTTCCAGAGTGGAAATCGAAATCCTGGCCTCGTCGGCGAGGCGCTGGCGCGACATCCGCCGGCGGGCGAGATGCTCGCGGACGGCAAATGCCACCGTTTGGCTTTCGGCTTCCGTCAGTTCCTCGTCGCGCGCCACAACCCGCTCCGGACAAATCCGCACAACATGATACATAGCGCCGATTCGGGCGCCCCCCCAACGCAACACGCCGCACC
>NZ_JBWZET010000092.1:0-9976 GCF_056722145.1 Rhizomicrobium sp.
GACCAAGTTCTGGGGCACGCTGTTCGGCATCAACTTCGTCATGGGCGTTGCCACCGGCATCACCATGGAATTCCAGTTCGGCACCAACTGGGCCTACTACTCGCATTACGTCGGCGACATCTTCGGCGCGCCGCTGGCGATCGAAGGCCTGATGGCGTTCTTCCTCGAAGCGACGTTCGTCGGCATCTTCTTTTTCGGCTGGAACCGGATGAGCAAGGTGTCCCACCTGATCATCACCTGGGGCTTGGCGCTCGGTACCAATCTATCGGCGTTGTGGATCCTGATCGCCAATGGCTGGATGCAGTATCCGGTCGGTGCCCGCTTCAATGCCGATACCATGCGCATGGAAGTGTCGAACTTCATGGAGGTGCTGTTCAATCCGGTAGCACAGGCCAAGTTCGTGCACACCGTGAGCGCCGGCTACGTCGTCGGCGCGGTGTTCGTGCTGGCGATCAGCGCCTTCTACCTGATCCGCGGACGCCATGTGGCGCTGGCCAAGCGTTCGATGACGGTGGCGTCGGCATTCGGTCTGGCGGCTTCGCTCAGCGTCGTCGTGCTCGGCGACGAGTCCGGCTATGTCGCCGGCCAGAACCAGAAGATGAAGGTCGCGGCGATCGAGGCGATGTGGAACACCGAACCGGCTCCGGCCTCGTTCACGGTGTTCGGCATTCCCGACATGAAGACCCACACGACGGCGGCCGAAGTGAAGGTTCCGTGGGTGCTGGGCCTGATTGCCACGCGTTCGTCCGATACCGAGGTGCCCGGCATCAACAATCTCGTCGAGCTCGCCAAGGATCGCATCAAGAGCGGCATCGTCGCCTATGACGCGCTCGCCAAGCTGAAGGCGGACCGCAGCAACAAGGAGCTGCGCCAGACGCTCGACAACCATGTCGGCGACCTCGGCTATGCGCTGCTGCTCAAGAACTACGGCTCCGACGTGATCCACGCGACGCCGGCGCAGATCAACGCCGCGGCCAACTCGACGGTGCCCAACGTGCCGGCGCTGTTCTGGTCGTTCCGCTTCATGGTCGGCCTCGGCTTCTACTTCATCCTGCTGTTCGCGATTGCGTTCTATCTGTCGGCCAAGCGCAAGCTCGACTCCTCGAAGCTGTTCCTGCGGGCGGCGTTCTGGACCTTCCCGCTGCCGTGGATTGCGGCGGAGCTGGGCTGGATCGTTGCCGAATACGGCCGCCAGCCGTGGATCATCGACGGTGTCCTGCCGACATCGCTCGCCGTCTCGGGCACGGCCGCCGGCAATGTGGTGTTCTCGCTGCTCGGCTTCGTCGTCTTCTATTCGACGCTGCTGGTCGCCGACATCTACCTGCTGACGAAATACATCAAGCTGGGCCCCGACGAAACGCTGGGCCATAAGGTCGAAGCTAACCTCGACGCGGCGGAGTAAAACAATGGACTATGAAATCCTGCGTCTCATTTGGTGGGCGCTTCTCGGCATTCTTCTGATCGGCTTCGCGGTGATGGACGGGTTCGATTTTGGCACCGGTATCCTGTTGCCGTTCGTCGCCAAGACCGACATCGAACGCCGGGTCGTCATCAACACGGTCGGGCCGACCTGGGAGGGCAATCAGGTGTGGCTGATCCTTGGCGGCGGCGCGATCTTCGCGGCGTGGCCGCCGCTCTATGCCGCTGCCTTCTCGGGCTTCTACCTCGCCATGTTCCTGCTGCTGGCGGCGTTGATCCTGAGGCCGGTGGGGTTCAAGTTCCGCTCCAAGTTCCAGAGTACGGGAATGCGCACGTTCTGGGACTACGCCCTGTTCGTCGGCGGCTTGGTGCCGGCGCTGATCTTCGGCGTCGCCTTCGGCAATCTGTTCGTTGGCGCGCCCTACGGCTTCGACAGCGATTTGCGCTTCCACGAGGAGATCACCCTGTTCTCGCTGCTGAACCCGTTCGCGCTCCTCACCGGTCTCGTGTCGGTGGCGATGCATGTCCTGCACGGCGCCACCTGGGTGTCGCTGAAGGCGGCCGACGCCAGGCCGGGCGAGCGGGCGCGAGCGGTCATTCCGTGGGCGGCGCTGGCGTTCATCGTGCTGTTCGTGGCGGCAGGCGCCTGGGTGATGCAGCTTGACGGCTACAAGATCACCAGCGCGATCGACCATAATGGTCCGTCCAATCCGACGTTGAAGACGGTGGCGCTGGTCGCCGGCGGATGGCTTGCCAATTACAAGGCCGTGCCGCTGCTGTGGCTGGCCCCGCTCGTCGCCGGACTCGGCGCTTTCCTGGCGGTGGTGCTGCGCAAGCGGCCGCTGATCGCCTGGATCGCCTCGGCGCTGGTGCCGGTGGGGACCATTTCCACCGCCGGATTGGCGCTGTTCCCGTTCTTCCTGCCGTCGTCGAGCCATCCCGACCAGAGCCTCACCGTGTGGGATGCCTCCTCGTCGAAGCTCACCCTTCAAATCATGCTGGTCTGCGTGATCATCTTCCTGCCGATCATCCTGGCCTATACCGGCTGGGTCTACCGCATCATGCGCGGACCGGTGAAGGCGGAGCAGATCATGTCGGACAGCCACGGCAACTATTGAGGTCAAACCATGTGGTATTTTGCTTGGGTTCTGGGTCTGGGTTTCGCGGTTTCGCTGGCGGTGCTGAACGCCATGTGGCTCGAGGTCAATCCCGGGGACAAATAGGGGCGCTGCCCCACACCGCATTGTGTTGATGCGGACAAAGCCCAAGACTGCTTCCGACATTTGCGTGGGGGCAGTCATGGGCTTTTTTGTCAGGGCAGGGCTTTGCGCCCTGATGCTGGCGCTGATTCCGGCCGCGGCCGATCCGGCGCCGGAAAAGACCTTCGAACAGTGGGTTGCGATGGCCGAGGCGGGTGATCCGGCGGTCGACTACACCGCCCTAAGGCAGGCCTATGTGCGCTCGCCGGGCTATGACGGCTATGGCATGAGCTGGGCCGATAAGCGCAAGGCCTTTGCCGCCAACGGCGAGTCGCGCGATTGCGCCAAGGGTCTGGCGTTGTCGGCGGACATTCTCAAGATCGACTACACCTACACCGTAGCCCATCTGCTGCGCTCGGTCTGTCTGCGCCAACAAGGCGATCTGGCTGGCTCGGAGCGCGAGAAGTTCATCTTCCGCGGCTTGCTGCAATCCGTTCTGGCGAGCGGCGACGGCAACAGTCCCAAAACCGCGTTGGTCGTCTTCACCATGGCCGAGGAACGCTTCGTCCTGTCATATTTCGACTTGACCGAAAAAATGCAGGCGCTGGTCGTCGACGGCGGCCATAACTTCGACCGGATCGACGCCGTCGAGGCCAAGACGGGCAAGCCGAAGACCCTTTACTTCAACGTCGACGCAATGTTCGGTAGTCTCAGCCGCCAATTGGGCAGCCAGCACTAGGAGTACGCGCTGTGACGACATCCGATCCCGAACTGGCGCGCTTGCGCAACTCGATCGACAACATCGATGCGGCACTGATCCACATGCTGGCCGAGCGGTTCAAATGCACTCAGGCGGTCGGGCGCCTCAAGGCCGAGCACGGCCTGCCGCCGGCTGACCCGGCCCGCGAGGCCGAGCAGATCGCCCGGCTCCGGGCTCTGGCGCATGACGCCAAGCTCGATCCGGATTTCGCCGAAAAATTCCTCGGCTTCATCGTCAAGGAAGTCATCCGCCATCACGAGGCGCTGCGGGCGGAAATGAAATAGCGCACGGCCAAAGAAAAAGGAGCGATGCCGGGGCGGCACCGCTCCCCAGAGAGCTGATCGGGGGGCGATCAGCTCTTTTTGAGGCGGCGAAGACCGAATGCCCCGACCAGACCGGCGCCCATGAGAGCGAGCGTCAGCGGCTCGGGTACGCCCGGATTGTTGTTCGGAGCCGTGTTGGAGAAGGCGAAAATCAGGTCGTTGTAGTCGAAATCGCTGTGGTTGGTGGCATCACGATCTTCCCAGCCGACATACGTGACATTGGAAAGTCCGGCGAGCGCGGCAGCGGCAGCCGACGGCAACGTGCCGACACCGAAATCGGCATAGTTGGTCGAGATCATCGCATGATAGGCGCCACCGGCGTCGGGGCTGGCGCTGTCATACATCTTGCCGGTGCTCAGGTTCGACAGCGTGAAGGTCAGCATCCCGCTGCGATTGCCGAGGCTCATGGTGTCGCCCGCGGCATTCGCCATCGTGCAAGCACCCATGACGTGGTTGCAGAAAATCTGTGGCACGGCAGGCGTCGGAGCGCCAAGCCCGAGGGAACTCGTGTCGCCGGCATCAGCGAACACGTAGACAGCGGTGACGTTGCCGCCCAAAGCCGTAATCATGGTCGGGGGTGTCATGATTGGGGCCGCGTTGGCAGCGACGGTCATCGCCGCGGCGGCCAGAATTGCAAATCCGTACTTCATCTCGTTTCCTCTTCTCCCAGATCTGCCATCACGGCAGCCCTCGCGAAGAGTTAACAGCAACCCGCGTGCCAACTGAAAAACACCCGGATTTACGGGATTTTTTTGAATCGTGTTCGTCTGCCTGTAAACCGACTTTGCAAGCTGCCGCAGCGGAGCTTGCTCGAAGCCGTCAACAGGTGTGACAGCGCAGGCCCGACTCGGTAAGGGCAATCGCGCCGTATTGGGGTGGTCGAACGTCCGTGGTCAGAAGCCTTGTGACACGGTGGGCCAGAGAACGGTGCTGACAAGGATGCTCAACACGATCGCAGCACCGGCCGCATACGCCGCCAGGACGCTCAGAATCACCGTCTTGTCGGTGAGTTGGACACCCCGCATCTTGCCCTCACGCTTTTTCAAACCCCGCGCGAAGTTTACGGGCGCTCCCCTAATGGGCGCTTAAATGATGCCGTGGCGGCGAGGTGTAGCGGCGATGGCGGGATTCTGTGGTTAAGCGATTGCAAATCGACTCCGCCGCCGCCGGCTTGGAGTAAGCTTGCGGCGACAGGAGAAACGGTCATGGCCGATTTGCTGGTCGATAAGAACGCTGGCGTCGTCACCCTCACCATCAATCGTCCGCCGTCGCGCAACATCCTCGGCGAACCCGGTGATGGCGCGCTGTTCGAGCAGGCGGCCACCGCGATCAATTCCGATCCGTCGCTACGCTGCGCCATCCTCACTGGTGCCGGGCCGGTGTTTTCCGCCGGCGGCAACATCAAGGCGATGCAGGAGAAGTCCGGCCTGTTTGCCGGCACGCCGGATGAGATCACGGCGGCCTACAAGCGCGATATCCATGGTGTGGTGCGGGCGTTGTGGAGCATTGAGGTACCGCTGATCGCGGCGGTGAACGGGGCGGCGATCGGACTCGGCAACGACGTCGCCTGTCTCGCCGACATCCGCATTGCTGCCGATACCGCCGTGTTCAGCGTGCCGTTCTTGAAACTCGGATTGGTGCCGGGAGACGGCGGGGCGTGGCTGCTGCCGCGGATCGTGGGGGCGTCGCGCGCCGCCGAGCTGCTGTTCACCTCCGCGACCATCGATGCTGCAACGGCGCTGCGCTGGGGATTGGTTTCGCAGGTGGTGCCGCCATCGGTGCTGCTCGAAGAGGCGCGCGGGCTGGCGGCTTCGATCGCGCGTCAGCCGCCAGTGGTGTTGCGCCAGACCAAGGCGCTGATGCGTCAAGGCTTGTCGGCCGATTTCGTCGCGGTGATGGAGGCCTCGGCCGAAGCCCAGGGAAAGGCGCACGCCAGCAAGGATCACGCCGAAGCGCTCGATGCCAACTCGGCCAAACGGCCGCCGGTGTTCCGCGGCGAATAAAGTCAGTCCTGCCGCTTCGGCCAGAACGGCACGAACATCGGCACGCGCTGGCGATAGTCGTGTTGGCTGTCGTCCTCGGCCGTGTGTTCCTCGACCACCACCTTGATGATCAGGGCGACGACAATGATCGCCGCGCCAAGCGCCGAGGTCGGCAGACCGAACAGGATCGCGGTCAAAACCACCGCGAATATCGAACTGATATAAATCGGGTGGCGCACGACGGCATAGGGGCCGCCGTCGACGACGCCGTCACCGCGCTTCAGCCGTGCGATGCGATGGAGGCTGGCCCAGATGAAAACGATGAACCCAGCCACGACGCCGGCAAGCAGCGCCCAGCCGAGGATGTCGGGCACGCCGTGAGGCCACAGCCGACTATGCAGGTCGGTGCCGGGGAAGGGGCTGATGAGCGCCAGCAGGAATGCGTAGGCCACCAGCACGATGATGTGGAAGAGTGCCGAGGCGAAGCCGTGCAGCGTTCCCGGTTCGCGCTTGTCGATGATGGCGACCGCGAACCAGAACGCAACCCAGACGACGAGCCACAGGCTCCAGACGAAATAGATCGCAAATGCCGGCGACACGGCTCCCCTCCGCCTTCGCGCGGAAGTGGTCATAAAGCTTCGCCGGTTCGCGCGAAACGGGCAGCGGCAGAAAAGCCCCGGATCGGGCCGTTCTGCCGCACCCGGCGTGGTTAGAACTTGAGGGCCTTGGCGCTTTTCACCAGCGGCAGCTTGCGGATTGCCTCGATCACCGCCGGATCGACGTCGCCGTCGACCTGGACGAGGGCAATCGAGTCTTCGCCCGGATTGCTGCGGCCGAGGGTGAAGTTGGCGATATTGACCTTCGATTCGCCGAGCAGCGTGCCGAGGCGGCCGATGAAGCCCGGCTTGTCCTCATTGGTGACGTAGATCATGTTCGGCGCGAATTCGGCGTCGAGCTTGATGTCCTTTACCTGGATCAGACGGGGATGGCCGTCGGAGAACACCGTACCGGCGACGGCACGCTTCAGCTGCGGTGTCGTCACCGTGATCTGGATGTAGCCGTCATAGATGCCCTGCTGGTCGCGGCGGGTTTCCGAAACCTTGGTGCCGCGTTCCTTGGCGACGACCGGGGCGTTGACCATGTTGACGTCCGGCAGGTGCGATTTAAGCAGGCCCGCCAGCGCGGCTTGCGTCAGCGCGCGCTGGTTCAGCGTCGCCGCGGTGCCTTCATAGAGAATGTCGACGGCGGTGATGTCGGTCTCGGTGAGCTGGCCGGCGAAGGCGCCCAGCTTCTCGGCGAGGCTGATCCACGGTTTCACCTTCTGCGCTTCCTGGGCGCTGATCGACGGCATGTTGAGGGCGTTCACGATGGCGCCGCTGATGAGATAGTCGGCGATCTGCTCGGCGACCTGCAGCGCGACGTTCTCCTGCGCTTCCTCGGTGGAGGCGCCGAGATGTGGCGTCGCGACCACCTTTTCGTTGCCGAACAGGACGCTTTCCTTGGCCGGCTCGGTCTCGAACACGTCAACGGCCGCCCCGGCGACGTGGCCGGCATCGAGCGCGGCCTTGAGCGCCGCTTCGTCGACCAGTCCGCCGCGGGCGCAGTTGATGAGGCGCACGCCCTTCTTCATTTTGGCGATGGCAGCGGCGGAGATGATGTTCTTGGTTTCGGCCGTCTTGGGCGTGTGCAGCGAAATGAAATCGGCGCGAGCGAGCAGGTCGTCCAACTCCACCTTTTCGACGCCGAGTTCGCCGGCGCGTTCGGCCGACAGATAGGGATCGTAGGCGATGACATGCATCTTGAGGCCCTTGGCGCGGTCGGCGACGATGCCGCCGATGTTGCCGCAGCCGATCAGGCCGAGCGTCTTGCCGTAGAGTTCCACGCCCATGAAGCGGTTCTTTTCCCACTTGCCGGCGTGGGTGGAGGCGTTGGCGGCCGGAATCTCGCGCGCCAGCGCCATCATCAGCGAGATGGCGTGCTCGGCGGTGGTGATGGAGTTGCCGAACGGCGTGTTCATCACGATCACGCCCGCAGCCGTTGCCGCCGGAATGTCGACGTTGTCGACGCCGATGCCGGCGCGGCCGACGACCTTCAGCTTCTTGGCGACGGCGATCACGTCCTTGGTGATCTTGGTCGCCGAGCGGATGGCGATGCCGTCGTACTGGTCGACGATTTTCAGCAATTCTTCCTTGGTGAGGCCGGTTTTGACGTCCACTTCGACACCGCGAACCTTGAAGATGGCGACGGCGGCGGGGGAAAGCTTGTCAGCAATGAGAACCTTAGGCATGGGTTTCAGTCCCTTTTCAATTCGGTGGGAGCGCGCGCATGAAGAATGGCGGCACGCTCAGCAAATGCTTCTGCAGGGGTTCGAGGGGGCTGTTGGTGTCGAGATAGACGACTTCGACGGGTTCGCCGGGCAACACGGCCGCGGCGGCGGCGAAGATCTCCTGGGCCAGACGCGGCACGTCGCCGTCGTCTGCTTCCAGGCCGATCATCGGATGGGCTTTGTCGTCGATGCCGTCGCGCGCCACGTAGACGAGATGCGCCGCTTTGATCGCCGCCCGGCTGGTGAAGAGAATGCAAAGCGCCTTCACCAGATTGGTCGGATAGACCTTCGGCTGCGCCACGATCAGGCTGGCGGCAGGTGGAAAGGTCTTCAGGCACCAGGCGATTTCGCTGGCCGTCAAGACCTTGTCGGGAATCGAACCCGGATTGACCACGAACTGGGCGCCGCCGGCGATTTCGAACAGCGTGCGTCCGTCGATCGTGAAATTCGGGACCGGTTCCTTGACCAGAGCCTTCACCCGTATGGGCGCGGTGAACACGGGGTGGAATTCCCCGGCCGGTCCGCGCACGGTTTCGAGCGCCATGGACTCGCCAAGAGTGCCGAGCGCCACCAGCTTGCTCGCAAGCAAAAGCCGGTAGAACTCTGGGCGCACGGACTCGTCCGTTGCCGCGGCAATCATGACCTTCTCCAGATCGTTCTCGGGTGTAAACGCCATCTCAGCCCCCTCTGCTTGAAACGCCGGGACGAATCCTATGACAGAACTTCGTCCGCGTCGCGCTTCACGCACAAAGGCTACGGTCAGCCGGCCTTGACCTTGGCCCAGGCCCAATCGAGCCAGGGCAGCAGGGCCTTGATGTCGGCGGTATCGACCGTGGCACCGCACCAGATGCGAAGGCCCGGAGGCGCATCGCGATAGGCGCCGAGATCGAAGGCAACCCCTTCCTTGTCCAACGTCGATGCGATTTTCTTGGCCGCATCGGCCTTGGCTTCGGGCGAGAGCGCTTCGAACCACGGATCGACCACCTTCAGGCACACCGAGGTGTTCGAGCGGATGGCTTCGTCCTTGGCGAGGAACGCGGCCCACTCCGAGGTCTTCACCCAGTCGGTGATGGCCGCCAGACTGGCGTTCGAACGGGCGATCAGCGCTTTCAGGCCGCCGATCTTTTCGGCCCATTTGAGGGCGTCGAGATAGTCTTCCACCGCCAGCATCGAGGGCGTGTTGATGGTTTCGCCTTCGAAAAGGCCTTCGATCAGCTTGCCGCCCTTGGTCATGCGGAAAATTTTCGGCAGCGGCCACGGCGGCGTATAGGTCTGCAGCCGTTCGACGGCCCGTGGTGAAAGAATGAGCACGCCATGCGCGGCTTCGCCGCCGAGCGCCTTCTGCCACGAGAAGGTGGCGACATCGACCTTGTCCCAGGCGATATCCTGGGCGAACGCGGCGCTGGTGGCGTCGACGAAAGTCAGGCCTTCGCGGGTGGCCGGAATCCAGTCGCCGTTCGGGACCTTCACGCCCGAGGTCGTGCCGTTCCAGGTGAACACCACGTCGTGGGTGAAATCGACCTGGGTGAGATCGGGAATTTCGCCGTAGCCGGCCTTGAGGACGCGCGCGTCCTTCAGCTTGAGCTGTTTGACGACGTCGGTGACCCAGCCTTCGCCGAAGCTTTCCCAGGCGAGCAGGTCGACCGGACGGGCGCCCAGCATCGACCACAGCGCCATTTCGACGGCACCAGTGTCCGAAGCGGGCACGATGCCGACGCGATAATCGGCGGGAATTTCGAGGACGGCCTTGGTGCGGGTGATGGCTTCCTTCAGCCGCGCCTTACCGAGCTTGCCGCGGTGCGAGCGGCCGAGCGTGTCGAGTTGGAGATTTTGCGGAGTCCAGCCCGGGCGCTTGGCGCAAGGTCCAGACGAAAAAAAAGGCCGTGCAGGACGCACAGCCAGCGGATCGTTTGTCATCCGACATTCCTTCCAGAATGTTAGCACCTCGTTGGGGAGGCGTGGCCCAG
>NZ_JBWZET010000093.1:0-11283 GCF_056722145.1 Rhizomicrobium sp.
GTTGATGGCATATTTGCCGGTGCGCAGCGGCTCCTGCCAGATGCCGCGATGGCCGGGACGCACGAGGCTGCCGAACTTGAAATCGGCGCCCGAGGTGTCTTCGGTGGCAAGCCCGACATAGGCTTTCAACACCGCGACTTCGCCCTGATTGACCACCAGCATCGGCACGATTTCGACCGACACCAGGAACGGATTGAGGTTATAGGCGCCGTACATCAAGGGATCGTGCTGCAAGCCGATGCGGCCGCCGGCGTCGAGGAAGGCCTGGAAGTTCTGGTAGTTGTTGTGGGTCTCGTTCTTCACCGCCAGAACCGATTCCATCAGCTCGGCGTCGGTGTTGTCGGGCTTGCCTTCGAGATCGGAGATTTCCGAGAAGTCGCCGATGCGATTGGCGATGGCGCCCTTGGGCAGCGGCGGGCCTTCGAAGGTGGTGACGATGCCGATCATATCGAAGATGAGGCCGTTGCCGGCCTTGCGCGGTTCGATGCGCACGACGTCGAGCTGGGCCGGATCGAGCCCGAAGGATTCCGGCTTGAGGCTGCCGTGGCGGGCGGCATAGGCATAGCGCTCGTCGATCGGGGCGCCGAACACGGTGTCCTTGGTGATGACGAGGAAGCCGACGGGATGGATGGCGACGGCTGTGCCCGGCGGCAGCACCGGGCGCTGCACGCCTTTCTGGCCGCCGCCATGGACGAAGGTGGCGACGTCGGAGAAATTGCCGAAGTCGCTCTTGTAGACGCCCGATTTGGCGCCCACCGGCAAAGGATCGCCGACCTGGGCGATGACGACACCGATCTGGCCGGCCGGAATCTGCACCATCGGATAGCGGGCGACATCGTAGATCGGCCACAGCTTGAAGCGCCAGCCCGGCATCAGCAGAGTGGCCTGATAGCCGGCTTCGCCGTTGAAGGCGACGACGCAGTCGGCACCGAGCTTGCGGCTGCTGAAGCGCTTGCGCACCAGGCCGACTTCGGTGGCGCCGACATAGCGCAGCGATTTGACGAGATGGAAGATGATCACGACTGCAAGAATGACGATCCACCAGCCTATGGCTGAGAGATCGACATGCGGAACGTCGAACATAAGGCCCCCTTCGTTGCGCGTGTGGCGGCACTGACGACAGCACCGCACCGGTTACGCCCAACTATTTGATGTTTGCCGTCAAGATGCGCGAGCGCGCTTCTCCGTGGTTTGGCGATATTGATGTATGTGCGCCCGCCGGCAATACAAGCGCATTGAACCCCGTCCGCCATGCGAAAAACAGAGCCCCGGCTGCGTCGCGCGCGCGCACCGAATTCACTTGACGGATAGATGGAGGCGGGTGGGGCCCTTTTTAGGTGCCCGTTTGGCCGCCGTCGATTGCATGCAGCACGGGATTGGCTTGAAATGCGATGCCGGCCTCAGTCACGCGCTGGGTGAAGGCGCGCAAAAGGTGGTCGTCGAATTCCGGATTTGCAGGTGTGAAGGGCAACTCATCTTCGATTGCAGGAAACTGGAGTACCTTCCGGCCGTCCTTTTTTTCACGATAATCGAAGAGAGACCCATTATTTGGCTTTGCATAATAAATGCGAAACGAGCCTTTGGTTTTCCTAAAAGAAATTTTCGAAACTTCTGTAAACAATGTTTCATTACGGCAAAGAAAAATCAGACGATTTCTTGCATAATTGAACACATCCAGTTCAGCAGGTGACGGCGTGATTGCCTCTTCTTGGAGTTCTGGTGTGGTCGGTTGAATTGGATTGATCTGCTCAGGCCGCTCCATAGGAGTTTTGACGACGTCTTTGGGAGCATATCCAAACCGCGCCAATGCCTCTCGTGTGATGAATGCTTCCATCGCAGCTTGAACGACGTCGCGATTGGCTTCGATAACTTTTTGGGAAAGCCGCGAGAATTTGTTGCCTGTGTCGGATTGTTCGAGCATGAATTTGATAAAATCGTCAGACGGCTCATCCTTAAAGCGCTTGAGGCTTTCTACTATCGACTCCAATAAGAGCTTGCGCTTGGCTTCTGCTCCAACATCTTCAGGGTTGAATAATCCATTTCGGATTGAGGCGAGGCCGCCCAAGGTGTTGTCGTCGATCGAGTTATCCTTTGCGACAGTGCTCAAATCCATCCTGAGGAACGATGCGTCGTCCATCATGTTTGGTTTGTCTGAATCGGCATAAAATTCGAATTTGATTCCGTCCGTAAGGATTCCGAGCTTCACAGTTGGGCAGGCGTTGAAATAGCTCCTCAGTTGTCCTCTGTCATCTTTGAGTGCTGCGCCAACTTTTTTTGATTCGATTGCAATCACTGGAACGCCATTGTTCAGGATCGCATAATCGACCTTGTTTTGATATTTATCTGAAAAATCGGCGTGATGTTCTGGCTGCACTTCGTCCGGATTCGTCACATCGTATCCGAGCATCATCAGGAAAGGCTGCACGAGCGAAGCATTCGTCGCTGCTTCGGATTCCACCTTTGTGGCTCTGCTGACTACTTTCTTCGAATGGTCGATCAACCGCTGACGAAATTCTTCCAGTTCAGGCGACATGGTTTTCCTTCCCGAGGTTAACGCTGTGCACAGAACGCTACGCCAAGGTATTTAGGTATCATGACGGGAAGACGTGAAACAATGCGCCAAATAGTTGATCAGCGTTCGCGGCGTCGGTAAGTGCGATCAATTCAATCAGTGGCCAGTTTTAGACGCTCTCCAATTTGTTCGAGCATTGGATCGCGTGGCCACAATTTGTTGCTAATGCGGATCACTCGTACTCTCAGTTGTCTGAATTGCGATGTGCTTGCAATAATGGCGCTGTTAGGCGCGATTTTGCTGCCGTTTCCCTACGGTGCCACGCCCCACTTGGCGTACGTGGCCGGCAGCGTCGGGTCGCTTTGTTTGGCGGTTGCGATGTCGGCGTCGCCGCCGGTCTTGTCACCAAGCCGTCGTTTGACGATGCCGCGCATGTAGAGCGACGGCGCCAGTTTCGGGGCGACGGCGAGGGCGGCGTCGAAATCCTTCAGCGCGTCGGCGAAGCGGCCCAGGCGGAAGTAGATGAAGCCGCGCGAATCCAGCACCGCGGCGGCGTTGGCACGCAGCTCGAGCGCCCGGTTGCAATCGGCCAGCGCCTTGTCGAGGTCGCGGTTCAACAGACCGCGGGCCCAGCAGCGGTTGCCGAGCGCGACGGAATTGGTCGGCTCGTGCGCCAGTGCCACATCGATATCGGCAATGGCTTTGTCGAGCTGGTTCATCTCGATTTCCAGCGCGCCGCGCTCGGACCTGAGCAGCGGATTTTGGGGATCGAGAACGACGGCGTGGTCGAGATCGGCGATCGCATGCGCGAGGTCGTTCTTGCGGCCGAAGACGTGGCTGCGCCAGTACAGCGGCGACAGGCTTTGGGGGGCAAATTGCACCGCCTTATCGAGCGCCGCCATCGCGCCGTCGAAATCGTGTTTGGCCGTCAGCAGGCGCCCTTTCAGCTCCCAGCCTTCGGCATTGGTCGGTCCGATCTCGGTCAGCCGCTCGGCGTCCTGGAGCGCGAGGTCGAGCTTGCCCGCATCCCATTGGGCCCGCGCTCGCATCGACAGCGCGTAATAGTAGTCGGGCTTGGCGGCCAGCGCCTGGTCAAGATAGGAAATGGCGCGTGCCGGATCGTTCTTGCGGAACCAGATCGTACCGATGCGTGCCAGGACGTACCACTGGTTCGGCTGGATCTTGAGGGCGCGTTCGTAGTCGGCGAGCGCCAGGTCGAGCTTGTCCTGCATCAGGAAGGTGGTGCCGCGGTCGGCGATGGCCGGCATATAGTCGGGCGACTTGGCGATCAGCGCGTCGAAATCGGCGGTCGCTTCGGTGAAGCGGTTAAGATGCATGAAGGCTTCCCCGCGCTCGAGCCGGAAGCCGAGCTGATCGGGTGCCGCCGCGATGGCGCGGTTGAAATCTTCGATCGCGCGCTCCAGCCGACCGGATTCGGCATAGGCATAGGCGCGGTTGCGATAGCCGATGGCATAAGAGGGATCGGCGGCGATTGCGGCGTCGAGATCGGCGATGGCGTGGTCCCAATCCTTGCGTGCCGAATAGATCAGGGCGCGATTGTTGCGGGCGTTGGTGTTCCTGGCATCGAGCTCGATCGCCTTGGAATAGTCGGCGAGGGCCTTGGTGTCGTCGCCCTTGCGCCGCCAGATGATGCCGCGGTTGTTGTAGGCAAAGGAATTGTTGGGTTCGAGCCGGATCGCCTCGTCGTAGTCTTCCAGCGCCTTGTCGATCTGGCCGAGCGCTTCGTAGGCATTGCCGCGATTGTAATAGGCGTCGGCATAGTCGGGCTTCAGTTCAATGGCGTGGTTGAAATCCTTCAGCGCCCGTCCCGGCTGGCTCGCTTCGACATAGGTCCAGGCGCGGAAATTATAGGCTTCGGCATTGTTCGGATCGCGCTCGATCACCGCGCTGTATTCGGCGGCGGCCGCGTCGTAGTGTTTCTGGTCGCGATAGATGAAGGCGATGTCGAACTGGGCCGAGGTGAGGCCGGGATCGCGCGCCAGCGCTGCTCTCAACTCTTCCAGGCCGCGGGCCTGCTTGCCGGTTCGCCACAGCGCCCGGCCGAGATTGGCATGGGCCTGGGCGCTGGCGGAATCGCGCGTCACCGCCGCCTGGAACTCCACGGCCGCCTGCTCGACGTCGTCGTGGGAGAGATAGACCAGCCCATGCAGCAGCGCTGCGGTCGACGAACCCGGCTTCATCGCTTTCAGTGTCGCCTCGTCGAGGATGCCCTTTTCCTTCTTGGCGTTGCCGCGATAGGCGAGCCACAGCGCGGTTTCGGGATCGGCGTGGGCCAGCGCGTCCAGCATGTCGTCGGACTTGTCGAACTTCTTCTGGATCGAATAGACGCCCGACAGGCCGGCCAGCGCCCGCCCGTTCTGCTCGTTGAGGCGCAGCGCCGCGATGAAATCGGCTTCCGCCTTGTCGAGCTTATCCTGGCGCAGGAAGGCGAGGCCGCGTTCGGTCTCGGCGGCGCTGCGCAGGTTGGCGTTGGAACCGTCCTTGTCGACCAGTTTGGTGCAGGCCGCGATCAGGGCGTCGAGGTCCTTGGCATCGGCCGGCTCGAAACAGGCGCGCACGTCTTCGGGCACCGCACGCGGCGCCTGCGGCTGCGCTTTGGGAAATTCCGGCGGCACCGCCGCGAACGCCGTTCCCGCCAGCAACAGGCCGGCAAAGGCCGAACAACACCGTTTCACGCCACACCCCCACCCATCTTTTGCCGTTGACTATACGGTGCCGAGGCGCGACCTGGAAGGCGGCGATGCCGCAGCGTCGCAAACGCCCGCGATCGGCGGTGCAGGGTGGTATTATTAAGCATGTTGTCCGAGATCGAACCGTTTTACGCCATGGAGATCAACCGGCTGGCCCATCGCCTGAAGGGGCCGGCGGTCATCCATATGGAATATGGCCAGCCCTCCACCGGGGCGCCGAAGCCGGCGCTCGCGGTTGCCCACCGCGTCCTCGATAGCGAGGCGATGGGCTATTGGGAAAGCCCGGCGCTGCAGGAGGGGCTGTCGGCCCTTTACCGCCGCCGCTACGGCCTCGCGATTGCGCCGGAGCGCTTTGTCCTCACCTGCGGCGCCTCGCCGGCGCTGGTGTTGGCGCTGACCGCGTTCTTCGCGCCTGGAGATCGCGTCGCGCTCGCCCGTCCCGGCTATGTCGCCTATCGCAATGTCTTGAAGGCGCTGCATCTGCAGCCGGTGGAAATTCCGTGCGGGCCTGAGACGCGCTACCAGCTCGCCGCCGCCCATCTGGAGGCGCTCGATCCGGCGCCCAAAGGCGTGATTGTCGCCAGTCCCGCCAATCCGACCGGCACCATCATCGCCGATACCGAGTTGAAGGCCATCGCCGAGGTGGCGCGCTCGCGCGGCGCCATGGTCATTTCCGACGAGATCTACCACGGCCTGTCCTATGCCGGCCCGGCGGCGACCATGCTCGCCTACGATCCCGATGCTTTCGTGGTCGGCAGCTTCTCGAAATACTTTTCGATGGTCGCCTGGCGGCTCGGCTGGCTGTTGGCGCCGGAAGACAAGGCGGAGCGGGCGCGCGCCTTTTGCGGCAACATGTTCCTCACCGCGCCCTCGCTCAGCCAGCACGCTGGTGTCGCTGCACTGGACGCGAGCGATGAACTCGAAGGACATGTAGACGTCTATCGCACCAACCGCGATCTGCTGTTGAAGGCGCTGCCGCGGCTGGGGCTGAGCCGCATCGCGCCGCCCGATGGCGCGTTCTATCTCTATATCGACGTCGGCCACCTCACCGACGACAGCCTGCAGTTCTGCAAGGACATGCTGGTGGCGACCGGCGTGGCGGCAGCGCCCGGCATCGATTTCGATCCGGTGGAAGGCCACCGCTTCATCCGCCTCAGCTTCGCGGTTTCCACTGCCGAAGTGCAAGAAGCGATCGTGCGCCTGGAACCATGGTTCAAGCGCTGAACCTTTACGCCACCTTGCGCCATTGCGAGCTGGAGCGATCGCTGCTGCCGCCGACGCGGAAGAAGGCGATCAGGTCGGTCAGTTCCTGGGTTTCCGAGGCCAGATTGCGCGAGGCGGCGGTCGATTGTTCGACCATGGCGGCGTTCTGCTGGGTGACCTGATCCATCTGGTTGACGGCGGCGTTGACTTCCTGGATGCCGGTCGACTGGCGGTTGGCGGCGCCGGCCATCTCGCTGACGAAGGCGTTGATCGCCATGATCTCGTCGACGATGCGCTGCAGCGCGGCGCCGGTTTCGCCGACATAGCGCACGCCGTTCGTCACCTGCTCGCCGGAGGCGTTGATCAGTCCCTTGATCTGCTTGGCGGCGTCGGAGGATCGCTGCGCCAGCGCCCTCACTTCCGAGGCGACGACGGCGAAACCTTTGCCGGCCTCACCGGCGCGGGCCGCTTCGACCCCGGCATTGAGGGCGAGCAGGTTGGTCTGGAAGGCGATCTCGTCGATCACGCCGGTGATGTCGGTGATCTTCTTCGACGACTGGGCGATTTCGGCCATGGCGTTGACGGCAGTGTCGACCACCTTGCCGCCGTCTTCGGCCGCGGCTTTGGCGGCGGTGGCGCGCGCTTGCGCGTCCTTGGCGTTGGTGGCGGTCTTCTTCACCGTCGAGGTGATTTCTTCCAGCGCCGCGGCGGTCTCCTCGAGGCTGGCGGCCTGCTGTTCGGTGCGGCGCGACAGGTCGTCGGCGGCGGTGGAGATTTCGCCGGCGCCAGTGGAAATTTCGCGGGTGTTCTGCAGCACCTTCTGCAGCGTCTCTTCCAGGCGCGCGCTGGCGCGGTTGAAATCGTCTTTCAGCTTGGCGAAGGGGCCGGTGAGATCGGCGCTGACGCGAGCGGTGAGATCGCCGGCGGCAAGCGCGTCGAGACCGGTGCCGATGCTGCCGACGATGAGGTGCATCTGGTCCTGTTTGGCCTGCTCGGCGGCGGCGAGGCGATCGCGCAGCATCAGCGTGGCCTCCGCCAAGCGGCCGACTTCATCCTTGCGCCCATCCTCGGGCACCGCGATGGTGAGGTCGCCGTTGGCCAGCGCCGCGACCACTTCGGTCATGTCGGTGAGGGGGCGGGCGATGCGCTTGCCCATCACCAGCGACGCGGCCAGCGCCGTCAAGACGATGACGAGCAGGCTGATGACGAACACGGTGCGCCCGTTGGCCATGTCGGCGGCGATGGCCGAGAGTGTCGTTTGTTTTTGCGTCGACAGCGTGCCGGCGATGGTGTTGAGCGCGGCTTCCATCGCCTCATAGCGTTGACGCGTGCCGGTCATCATGCCCGAGGCGGTGGCGACGTCGGCGGTCACCATGTCGGCGACGTCCTTGCCGCGCTTGACGTAGGCCTTGAGGGCCTCGCCGAAAGCACCGACCTGATCGCTTTTGACGCCGGCGGCGGCCATGGCCTGGGTCACGCCCGCAAGGCCCGCCTGCAGCCGGTCGAATTCGACGGTGGTGTCCTTGGCCATCGCTTCGATCTTGGCGGTATCGGTTTCGTTGCTGGCGGTCGAGGTCAGGCGATAGAGATTGGCCACCGAATGCAGCACGTCGCTGCGAAACGCCAGCACCACGTCGGCATTGTGCAGCGCGCCGGTCTTGAGATCCTCGGTCTTCTGTTCGTTGCCGGCAAGCAGCGTCCAGCCATAGGCGCCGAGCCCGGCGGTGAGCACGACGATGACGATCGCCAGAAGCGTCAGCTTGGCGCGGATGGTAAGGTCGTTGAACGCGGCATTCATGAGCAACTGTCCCGGTGATCGAGCGGAAGAAAGGTGGCCGGCGGCGCGGAGGGGGGGCGAGCCGGCCGTTCAGGCTATTTGTAAATGCCGACGCACACCGCGGTGTCGTTCAGCTTCTCGCAATAGGTCGATTTCGGTTCGATCTTCTTGGTCACCGGATTGGAGAATTTGTAGTCCTGCCAGAACGAGGCATGGGTCTTCAGCAGCGCGACGCGATCCTTGACGTAGTAAACGCCGTCGGCGTCCTGGGCATCGAGCAGGTCCTTGCCGACTAGCTTGGGGTTGTTGCCGTGGGCCAGGCACTTGCCGGAGATGTCGTAGACGACCACGTAGAGATCGCGATCGTGGAATGCGCTACCCTTGTCGGTGAAGGCGGCATAGGCCTTGTCGGCGCCGTTGGCGGTGATGAAGGCGATGGCTTTCTTCACCATGGCGGTGGCTTCGGCCTTGGTGGCGTGGTCGCCCGCCATCGCCGTGCAGGCGAGGAACGGCAGAACCGCGGCGATCAGAAGGATGCGCTTTGCAAACGTCATGCGAGGGGCTCCCCAAGTTGAGCGCCTTCATGAACGCAAGGCGCGAGGGCACACTATGGGAGCCGCAGGTAAATCGAATCTGAGAAAAACGCCGTGTTTATGGGTGTATCGGGTGGCGATGATCCGTATGCGACGCAGATAATCCTTTGCCGCCAAGGGTTTCGGGCAAACAAGCCGTTACGATAGGTATTTTCCCTCAGCCGGCGCGCAGCAAGCGCCCCGCCGGCGTGACGCCACCCTCACGATAGTGCCGTCTCCTGCTTCGCCGCGGCGCGGCGCTTGTTGGCTTGACGGTGGCAAGATAGGCTCCCCGCGGGCGCGGCCGTGATCGAGAAAGGCGACACGATGAAATATATGATTACGTGGTCCGAGCGCTCGCAGGGTTCTGCCATCGAATACGAAAACGCCCAGCAGCGGATTCTCGACGTTTTTCGCCAGTGGCAGGCGCCGGCCAATTTCAAGATCGAGATGTTCGTGATCCGGGTCGGCGACTGGGGTGGCTACATGCTGGCGGATTGCGACGACCCCGTCACCGTGCACAAGCTCTGCTCGATGCTGCCGGCATTCGAGTTCCAGGCCCGGCCCGTCATTCCGATCGACGAGGCGGTGCGCGCCGAACTCGAAGTCATGGCGTGGCGCGACAACTTGAAATTCGCCTGAGTGGTGCGGCGGCCACACTAAAACCGGTCGAGGCCCAGTCCGTTCATGTCGATTTCCGGTTCGCGGCCCGAGATCAGGTCGGCGACGGCCTTGCCCGAGCCGCAGCTCATCGTCCAGCCGAGCGTGCCGTGGCCGGTGTCGAGATAGAAGTTCTTCAGCGGCGTCGTGCCCAGCAGCGGCACTGAATCCGGCGTCGTCGGCCTCAGGCCGCACCACAGCTCGGCGTGATCGAAATCGCCGGCGCCGGGAAACAGCGCTTTCGCGTTCTTGACGATGGCGTCGGCCCGCACCTTGGTCATGGCGTCGTTCCAGCCCGCCAGCTCCGCGGTGCCGGCGCAGCGCAAGCGTTCGCCGAGGCGGCTGTAGACCATCTTGTGTTCGTCGTCGGTGATCGACACCGAGGGCGCCCGGGCCGCAGCGGTCACCGGCAGCGTCGCCGAATAGCCTTTGGCGGGATAGACCGGCAGGGCGAGGCCGAGCTGTTTCGCCCACGGCGCCGACCACGAGCCCATCGCCATCAGATAGGCGTCGGCGGTGAATGCGCCGGCGGTGGTGATCACCGCGTCCAGCCGGTCGCCGCTGCGCTCAAAGCCGGTGACGGTGGTATTGAATGCGAACTGCACGCCCTTGGTGGCGGCCAGCGCCGCCAGGTTCTGGGTGAATTTGTGCGCATCGCCGGATTCGTCATCGGGCGTGAAGATGGCGCCGGCGAGTTCGTCGGCCACGCCGGTCAGCGCCGGCTCGATGGCGAGCGCCTCGGCCACCGTTTTGACGTCGCGCTTGAGTCCCAGCTTTGCCATCAGCGCCGAGGCGCCTTGGGCGTGTTCGAAGGTCTTCGGGTTGCGGTAGACGTGCAGGATGCCGAGCGTCTTCTCGTCGTAATGGATGCCGGTCGCCGCGCGCAGCGCCTGCAGGCAATCGCGCGAATAGATCGCGACGCGCAAGGTGCGGTCGGTGTTGATGGCGGTGCGCCCCGGCGTGCAATTGGCGAGGAACTTTAACAGCCAGCCCCACAGCGCCGGATCGTAGCGCCACCATTTGAACACCAGCGGCGCATCGGGCCGGAACATCCACTTCATCGCCTGCAGCGGCGTGGCGGGATTGGCCCACGGCTCGGCATGGCAGGGCGACACCTGTCCGCCGTTGGCGAAACTGGTCTCCAGCCCCGCCGCGCGCTCGCGCTCGACGACGGTGACCTCGTGTCCGTTCTCGGCAAGAAACCAGGCGGCGGCCGTGCCCACGACACCGGCGCCCAACACCACGACTTTCACGCTGCTTCCAGTCCGATGCAGTACCGCCGGGAGAGCTAGTCCCCCGGCGGCAGTCTGAAAAGGGCCGTTTCGCCGCGCCTTATATTATTGCGTCAGGCGGCGAGCATCGAATTACCGACCGTCGCGGTCAGGTGGGAGGTGGCCAGCAGGGTCACCATGCGCCCGTCGATCACGGCAATGCCGTCGACGTATTGGTCGTGGGTGTTCTGCATGACGTCGGGCGGCGGCTGGATGTCGGCGGCGGATACCGTGATGATGTCGGAGACCGCATCGACCAGCACGCCGGTGGTGTGGGTGCCCTCGGCGACCACGATGATGACGTGCTTGGGGGTGGCGTCGGTCATGCCGAGGTCGAGTCGGGCTTTGAGGTCGACCACCGGCAGGACGTTGCCGCGCAGGTTGATGACGCCGCGCACGTAATGCGGCACATGCGGCAGCGGGGTGGTGTCGGTCCAGCCGCGGATTTCGCGGATCGCCATGATATTGGCGGCGAATTCCTGGCCGTTGGCGATGAAAGTGATGTACTGGCGGTTCTGGCTGCTGTCGTCGCTCATGGCGTTCTCCCCCGGTTCTAGAATTCGTGCCAATCGTCGCC
>NZ_JBWZET010000094.1:0-9252 GCF_056722145.1 Rhizomicrobium sp.
GAGGCGCACGGCGATGCCCTGAAGCGGGCGAAATCGTTCCTGGCGGCGCTGGAATCCAGTGGCGAGTTGTCGGTGGCCAAACTGACCCTCGCCGGCAGCCAGATTCACGAGTTGGCGGCCCGCTAAACCGGCGTGCGAGGGGGACAGCAAAAGTCCCTTTTCCGTCCCGGCGCGGCAGGCAATGATGGGGCATGTCGTACCAATTGCCCGCCAACGTCGCCGTCAACCGGCACACGGTCGAAAAGGGGTTCTGGAAGAAGCTGCTCAGCCTCGCCGGCAAGGTGCCGTTCGCCGAAGAGCTGGCGGCCGCCTATTTCTGCGCCTTTGATGCCGCGACGCCGACCAAGGTCCGGGCGATGCTGATGGCGGCGCTGGCCTATTTCGTCTTGCCGTTCGATGCGATTCCCGATTTCCTCGCCGGCATCGGCTATACCGACGACGCCGCCGTGCTGGCCGGCACCATCGCCCTCGTTGCCCGCCACATGAAGCCGGAACACTATGCCAAAGCCCGCGCCGCGCTGGGGCTGAAACCGAAAGACTCTGCATGAGGCACGCCGAAGTCGAGAAATTCTGTCTGTCGCTGCCGGCGACCTCGCTGGTCGTGCAATGGGGCGACAGCCGCGTCTACAAGGTCGGCGGCAAGGTGTTCGCGATCCTCTGCCCCGCCACTGAGAAGCCGCACCACATCACCTTCAAGGTCACCGAGAACAGCTTCGAGATTTTGACCCAGGACCCCGATTTCGTGCAGGCGCCCTATTGTGCCAAGCGCAAATGGGTATCGCTCGAACGGCTCGAGGCGCTGTCGACCAAAGAGCTGAAAGCCTACCTCACCCGCGCCCACGCCCTGATCGCGGCGGGACTGCCGAAGAAAACGCAAAGCGCGCTGGGATTGGACGAGATCGTTCGCAGCAACGCGGATTAACCCTTTCTGCCCCCGCGCGCGAGGCAATCTCATCGCTGGCACATAGAGCGTGGGGGAAGTGCCGCATGAGAAAAATCGTGCGCCCGTGCGGGGCAGAAAGGCTTACCGCATCACCGCGATCTTGGCACGCAGGCGTTCGGGCGGCGTGTTGGCGTTGCCGACGAATTCGATGCCGAGGCCGTGCTCGTGATGGCGGGCGATGCGCCCGGCCAATTGGCCGATCAGGATGAACTCGCCGACCGGGGGGCGGATGTCGGTCTTGACCGACACGCCGCTGACCGACAGGTCGAGCACTTCGCAGGGCACGATCTGACCGTCATGGCGCACGAAGCGGGTCAGGCCGCGGGTCGGCGTGCGATCGTCGCGCCTCAGTTCGGATTCGTCGAGCAGGGCCTTGTTGAGGAACAGGGTGAGCTGCTCGGCCGTGCGCTCGCGCTTCAAGGCGGTGGAGGCGAATTTGAGACCCAGCCGCGGCCCGTCGTGGCGCGCCACCGTGCCCTCGAACCGGCCGAAGGTGTTGGCGTAGAGCACCACCGGGGTGTCGACCGGCAACAGCGCCTCGGTCGCGACCGAAGCCCCGCCCGGCGACAAATCGACCACGGTGCAGGCGAATTCCTCGGAGGTCGCGGGTACAAACAGTTTGCCGGGCAGATCGATACGGATGCGCCGATAACGCCGGCGGTCGGCTTTGGCTCTGGCCAGCACGGGGTCCATGTCGTTCATGCCGGGCACGAGGGACGCCCCTTTTCGCAAAAAACTGCCGTCTTGCCAGTTTGCGTCCTATTCCATAACGGACGGTTTATGACCGATCGTTTAGGTGGATTGCCGTTCATGGTGAATGCTGCGGCGTAAACGCCTGCTTAACCCGGGACCAACAACGCGGTATAGGAAGCGTCCCCGGTTCATCGGAGAGACTTCATGGCGACGAAATTTGATGCGCGGCCGCTGCTGGCCCTGTGTGCGGTAGCTTTGGCCGGTTGTGTCAATTTCAGCCCGCTTGACGACATCGAGACGGCGACCCCGCCGGCCGATCCGTTCAACCAGGCGCTGTTCAAGAACTACGCCTTCCTGGCGCGCTCGTTCGGCATGGTGGGACAGGCCCAGTACGGCTCGTTCGATCAGGACGCCTCGATCCCGCTGACCGAGACCCAGGGCAACGTCGCCGATCTCGCCAATACCTACGCCGACAAGGCGATGCGCCTCACGCGCGACGAGCTGGTCGATCCCGAGCCGAGCCGCGACATCAAAACCCACGAGCAGCGCGACCGGCTGGTGCGGGCGCTGTACCTGGCGCACGAGGTCTATCCCCGCGATGCGGCGCGCGCCCAGGTTGACTGGGATTGCTGGCGCCTGAACCTCAGGGTCGCGGCGCAGGCCGCCGCCGCCGAGAAATGCCGCCAGTCGTTCGAGATCAGCCTGCCGCGCCTCGAATCGGAAGCGGCCGTGGTCGCGGCCCAGAAGGCGAAAGACGACGCCGCCCGCCAGCAAGCTGCCCAGCAGGAACGTCAAGCCGCGCCCGGCGACCTCTCGGAATAGGCGTGACCAGCGGTCGCGGCCGTTACCCTTTGTGACGGCGATATCGGGGCAAACGCTTTCGCGCCCGGGCGTCAAAGCGTAAGCTCGGCCCATGAGACCGATCCTCGCCGCTGTCGCCCTTCTGTTCGTGCTCCCTGCCAGCGCCCAGACGCTGCGCTACCCCGTCAAGACGCTCGACTTCGACATCTGGTGCACCGAAGTGGCGCACCTGTCGGGAAAGCGCTGTGACGCCCGCCGTCAGGAGGATGTCGACAAGTTCGAGGCCTACCGCCACACCTATGAGCGCTACGAGATCCAGCACCTGCGCGACAAGGAAAACGTGCTGCATTTCGACGACACGATCCTGAACAACGATCCGGTCGACAAACGCCCCGATTCGACCATCGCCCAGCCGCCCAGTCCGGTGGCGGGACACTGAGCACCAAAGAAAAAGGCCGGGATCGCTCCCGGCCTTAAGTTTTCCAAGCATCAACGGTGATCCGGAAAAGGACCCCACCTCCCGGAGCTGGAAACCTAGTACTCGACCCAGGCTTCGCGTTCGGGGCCGAAGACTTCGAACAGCCGCTCCAGGCGCGGGGCGGACTTGAAATTCGTGTTGGCCGGACGATCGTGGCTGACGACGAGGCGCAGATGCGGGGCGCGCGGGTGGCTGCGATAGATCGGCGGCGGCGGGGGCGGCGGCGGATTGGCGTTGGTCAGGCCGCGCGGATCGTCTTCGCGGATGATCTGGCTGGCGGCGAGGCGCTGGAAGGCGATCGGGCGGCCGTGCAGCTGGCTGATGTCCGACAGAATCTGGATCATGCCGAGGAAGCGGGTCGGGCCGCTCTCGCCGAACTTGATCGGCAGCAGAATGGTTTCGAGCTCGACCATGCCGCAGTCGGCGGTGGCGCCGATCGAAGTCAGGCACACGGGCTGCTTCAGATTGAGCGCCTGCTGCAGCAGCGAGCCCAGCGCCATGGAGGATTGCGCTTCCCAATGGGCGAGGTAGCCGGTGCCCTTGAGTTCGAAGCCGAAACGCTCGCACATCGCGGTGCCGGCGAGGCGGTAGATCGGGCGATTGGGGTTTTCGGCGTCGAGAATGAAGACGAACGGCAGCAGGCGCTTGATCGAGCGCGGGTCGATATCGGTCTGATCGGGAACGTCACGCCCAGCGCGGAGCCGCGACCAATACCCCACCAGCAAATGGCTGTTCTTGTGTTTCATGACCCTGATGCCTTCCTCGGAGCGGGCTGTTCCCAGATCGGAACAGCATCTCGCCGCTCGGAAGGACATTCAGCGAAACCCGTGCCACACGGCGTTCCGGGCTAATTGCTCCACGGCCCTTTGGGGATGCGGGGGCCGAAGAACGGCACGCTGGCGGATTTGAAGAACGGCGTCAGGGCGATGCCGGCGGCAAATCCCCCGACATGGGCCCACCACGCAATCCCCGAAGCATCCGGCCAGGTCAGTGCCAAAAGCTGCATCAGGAACCACACCCCGACCACCCACACCGCATTGATCCGGAAAGGATAAAGGATGATCAGCAGCGGGATGAGCACGGTCACCTTGGCGCGCGGATAAAGCAGCATATAGGCGCCCAGAACGCCCGAAATCGCGCCCGACGCCCCCACCATCGGCGCCGGCGAGGACGGGTCCATGAACGCCATCGTCAACGCCGCCGCCACCCCGCACAGGAAATAGAACACCAAGAAGCGCGCATGCCCCATCGCGTCTTCGATGTTGTTCCCGAAAATCCACAGATACAGCATGTTTCCGGCAAGGTGCCACCAGCTGCCGTGCAGGAACATGGCGGTGAAAATCGAGACGACCGCCGGTATCCCGGGTGCCTCGATTTGGGGCGACATCAGGCTCGACGGCGTGAAGCCGTAGTGCAGCAGGAAGTCGCCGTAGGCGTTGCCCTGCAGCCGCGACTGAAACACGTAGACGGCGATGCACAGCGCCATCAGTCCTATCGTCACGAAGGGCGTCAGCTTGGTCGGATTGTCGTCCGAGATCGGGATCATGCCGCTTCCCCCGCCCGGCACGGGCCGGATGGTGTCCCGATTTGAACCGCCAATCGCGGCTTTCGCAAGGCGTCTGGTGGCATGGATCGTGAAGCGAGGGCGACGGTCATAAAGCTGTTCCAGGCCCCGTGAAGGCCGGGACACCGATGGAGCTATAGCATGTCGACCACGCCTTTGAAGATTGCAGCCGCCATGCTGGTCTCCAGTGCGCTGACGCTCGTTCAGGTGGCAGAGGCGTGCAATACCTCGAGCGGTACGCCCCGTCCCGCTCCCCATCCGACGCCGGTGAGCTGCCCGGGCGGGGTGACGGTCAACCATCCGGTCAACGTCAACAAGACGATCAACATCAACAAGCCGGTGACGATCGACAAGTCCATCACCATCAACAAGCCGGTCACCATCGACAAGTCGATCAACATCACCAAGACCATCGACGCCTCGAAGACCATCAACATCAGCAAGACGATCACCATCGACAAGGGCGGCTCGGCCGGCGCGGAAGCCTCGGCGTGGGCAAGCGCCTGGGCTCAGGCCAGCGCCAATGCCAGTGCGAGTGCCAACGCCAGCGTGTCGAACAACATCGTGATCTATTCCGGCTACAACGAATACATCACCGTCAACAACCGCATGGGGGGCGGCGGCGACATCGGCGCGGCGGCGATCGGCACGGCAGCGGCGGGCAGCACCTGCGAAATGCAGGATGCCACCGTGATCAAGGCGGTGCATGCGGTGTGCCTGTCGCCCGACGGGCACGAGTTCCCCGCCTCGCACATGAGTGAACAGACCTGGGTCGATTCCGGCTTCGAAGGTGAAGTGCTGCGCTGCATTCCCGGTGCCCATTTGAAAGTCACGGTCGGCGACGTGGCGCAATCCGATCAGGGCATGGCCGGCACGTTTGCCTCGGGCGCCAGCCTCGAATGCGCACCCAACGAAGCCCTGCGCCATTACAAGGACGGCATGCTGAAGTGCGTTGCCAAGACCCCGGTCAAGGACTGCACCGAGCGCACCAATTTGCGCCGCTGGGGCACCGGCGATTTGTTCTTCAGCTTCCGCACCAAGGTCTGCGCCCCCAAAACCACGACGGCAGCGCGCGAACTCGAACTCTCCGGCATGAGCCTGACCGGCGGCGTCGGCGAACAGTAATTCCGCTACTGCCCCCGCGCCCGCGGGGGCCGAAATCATAATCTGAAGCTCAGATTCACGGCGCCGAACTGTTCCGACTTTTCCTGCGTCTTGTATTCGCGCGTGCGATAGACATGGGTGAAGGCGACGCGCAGGCCCGAGAAGGTCATGGCGGCGCCGAGCGTCAAGTCGCCCACCCACCAGTTCTTGTCGACCGAGGGGCTGTCGCGCCAGGTGTTGCCGTCGAGGAAAATGTTGCGCGCGATCGCCCGCCCGTCGACGCCGGCGAAGGCATAGAGCGAGAACCCGCCGGTCGGTTCGAAGAAGCTCGAGCCCGGCAGATTGGGCTCGATCCGCGGCGGCCCGAAATCGTCGGGCAGGTTGAAGCCGAGCCGCACCATCGCCCCGGCATTGGCGTAATCGTAGACCGTTCCCGCCGCGCCGCCGAAATGCGGTTCCACATCGAGCACCACGCCCAACAGCGACTGCGGCGGGATCACCTTCAGGCTGCGATCGTAAGTGAGATTGAACGCCGGCTCGTTGTGAAGCTGGTAATGCCAGCCCTTCGGTTTCAAATCATCGAGCACGGAGTGGGCAAAGTCCTGTGCCTGCTGCGCCAGCGCCATCGGACCGACGACACCGACCTGCACCTCGAGCTGATCGAGCCGCTCGGGATTGGCTTCCATCAATCCGATCGTCGCGTAAAGGTAGCCGGCATACGGCCGCTCGGTCGCCAGCGGCACGGCGAGTTCGGTGTGCAACGGCGTGAAGATCGACTGGCCGAGCGAATAGGAAGTGCGCACCAGCCCATGATCGGCAAACAGCGGCAGCGCCCGCGCCAGGCTCACCATGGCGTCGACATTCTGGCTCGGCCGCGTCGTGTAGGTCAGCTCGATGCCGTTGGTGTAGTCGCGGTCTTCATTGAAGAAGACATCATTCTCGACGATCAGCGACAACGCTGCGGAAGGCTCCACCACCGCGCCTTGCTGCGCCAGCGCAGGCGACACCATCGCCACCGCCGCCAAGCCTGCCCAAGCCACTCGCATGCCGCCGCCCGCCGTTTGTTCCACCGAGCCTAAACGCGCGGGATGACGGATGGATCATCGCTAGTCCGGGAGAATCTGTCGAAGGGGGCCGCAGAATTCCAGACGAACAGCACCAAGTTTCTGGTGTCACCAAAAACGCTGAAATTCCAAGTACTTCGCTAACGGAATAGAAAATCCCTTGTGTTTTCAAACATCTATGTCGATATTCATGAATAGTGAAAATGGACTTTCACTATTTGGAGGGCTTCATGGAGGCAATCTCAGCCGCCGATATTCGCGCGAGAATTGAGCGAGACAATCCATGGTGGCGAGAACCCTGTTTCTCCTTACCCGAGGCCAATCTACCAAAGCGTGTCTACTTTCGACCATTCCAGAAACTCGCGCTGAACTTTGACGTCAAGCGCGCCGCCATACTCCTCGGGCCCCGACGTGTCGGTAAGACCGTTTTAGTGCGCCAACTTATTCAAGAAGCGATTGCGCATGGCGTATCTGCACCAAACGTCATGTACGCGAGCATTGACGCGCAGATTTATGCCGGCATGTCGCTCGAAAAATTCCTCGAGTATATGCCCGCAGGAGATGGTCAGCGGGTCGTAGTGTTTGACGAGATACAGTATCGCCGAGACTGGGAAATCGAACTCAAGGATCTCGTTGATAGCTATCCTGAAACCAAGTTCATCGTAAGTGGCTCAGCTGCTGCGGCGCTTCAGTTGAAAAGCAGGGAATCTGGCGCAGGAAGATTCTCTGACTTCATGCTCCCGCCTCTCACGTTCTATGAATTCTTGCTGTTCTTGAATGAAGCCGACAAGTACATCTCAGAAACCACAGCGCGCGGTGCAGGCGTTAAACAGGAATTCGAAATTCTCGATATTCAGGGGCTTAACCGCAGGTTCGTCGATTACCTCAATTGGGGCGGCTATCCAGAAGCCGTTACAAATCCTCAAATACGTGAAAACGCCGAACAGTTCATCAAAAACGACATCATCAACAAGGTACTTCTTAACGACCTGCCGAGTCTCTACGGGATAAATGGCATTCAGGAATTGCGCACGCTGTTCAGTTTCCTCGCGTACAACGCGGGCAACGAAGCAAGCCTAGAAAATATCTGCCAGGGTTCGGGCCTGAATAAGCCGACAATAAAGCGATACATAGAGTATCTCGAGAGTGCGTTCCTTATCATCAAGCTCACGACGGTCGATGATAACTGCCGAACGATGAAGCGAGAACGCAACTTCAAAATCTATCTCAACAATCCGTCGATGCGAGCCGCGTTCTTTGCGCCCATCGACCCGACCGATTCAACCCGAATTGGACAGCTGGCCGAATGCGCGGTCTTTTCACAGTGGCAGCACGCCGCCGCATTCACAAACCTTCGCTATGCACGCTGGCGAAATGAAGGCGAAGTCGATATCGTATATCTCGACCCCGGAACCCAAAAGCCCCGCTGGATCGGCGAGATCAAATGGTCGGACCGACTAAACGACAGCGAATGGGAACAAACAAAAAATCTCATCGCGCTTCTGCGCCGCCACCCCACGATTAAAGAGTGTTTCACCACGACAAGAACGGTTGACAAGCAAATTACGCTCGAAGGTCGACCAACCCATGTCTATCCCACTGCGGCCTACTGCTACATCTTGGGAAAAAATATCACGTCTCGCCTCGACACGTTGGTGATGAGCCCTCCGCAGGAAGGACACTAAATGGGAGTGTCGATTGGGCAATGAGGATAGCCATTCGCGAAACTCTCTTCGACACTTCGTTCGCAGCACTTCGCGTCCGCAATTGAATCGCAAACAATTCAGAATTGGTACGTTCGTTTTTTGTTCCGCCCAATCCCTCGTCTCTGCGCGCCCTGGCTTTTTTTGATCTTCCGACCGGGGCTGGCCGCGGCCAAAACCCGCCGTTTTCGGCCTGAGGCGACGTGGAACAGGAATCTGGCGCCACCCACCTTGACCCTTCGGCTTTGGTGCGTATATTGCGCCGCTCCCCGGGAAACCCCTCGTTTCCCGGAAAACAATTTTATTCAGGGACTTAGCTCATGTTCGCGGTAGTCCGCACGGGCGGCAAGCAGTACAAGGTGGCCAAGGACGACGTCCTCGCCATCGAAAAAGTCGCAGGCGAGGTCGGCGCCGAACTGAAACTCGGCGAAGTCCTCCTCATCGGCGGCGAGTCCGTCAAGACCGGCGCCCCGCTGGTCGAAGGCGCGACCGTCACGGCGGAAATCCTCGCGCAAGGCAAGGGCGAAAAGGTGGTGGCCTTCAAGAAGAAGCGCCGCAAGAACACCCACCGCAAGCGCGGTCACCGCCAGCACTTCACCACGGTGAAGGTGCTCGGCATCACGGCGGGCTAAGGAGTTAAGTCATGGCGCATAAAAAGGCTGGCGGTTCTTCGCGCAACGGTCGCGATTCCAACCCCAAGATGCTCGGCGTGAAGCTGTTCGGCGGCGAAGCTGTTGCCGGCGGCAATGTGATCGTGCGTCAGCGCGGCACCAAGTTCTATCCGGGCGAAGGCGTGGGCATGGGCAAGGACCATACCCTCTTCGCGCTTCGTGACGGCCAGGTCTCGTTCAAGACCGGTTACAAGCGCCGTACCTTCGTGTCCGTGATTTCGGCCACCAACC
>NZ_JBWZET010000095.1:0-3479 GCF_056722145.1 Rhizomicrobium sp.
CCCTGCAGGCCGGCAAGCCCTCGCAGCGCTGGGTGCGCAAACGCCACTACAAGATCCAGGAAGTGATCAAGCGCCGCCAGGTGATGCTGATCCAGGTGGTCAAGGAGGAACGCGGCAACAAGGGTGCGGCGCTGACCACCTACCTCTCGCTCGCCGGCCGCTATTGCGTGCTGATGCCCAACACGACCAGAGGCGGCGGCATCTCGCGCAAGATCACCAATGCCGCCGACCGCAAGCGTCTCAAGAGTGCGGCCGCCTCCCTGGAACTGCCCGACGGCATGGGACTGATCATCCGGACCGCCGGCGCCAACCGCACCAAGCTCGAGATCAAGCGCGATTACGAGTATCTGCTGCGCATGTGGGATTCGGTGCGCGAGCTGACGCTCAAATCCAACGCCCCGGCCTGCGTCTACGAAGAAGGCGACCTCATCAAGCGGGCGATCCGCGACCTCTACAACAAGGACGTCAGCGAGGTCATGGTCGAAGGCGAAGACGGCTATCGCAACGCCAAAGACTTCATGCGCATGCTGATGCCCAGCCATGCCAAGAACGTGAAGCCGTACAAGGAGCCGGTGCCGCTGTTCCAGCGCCACCACATCGA
This sequence comes from Rhizomicrobium sp., assembly GCF_056722145.1. Lineage (NCBI taxonomy): Bacteria > Pseudomonadati > Pseudomonadota > Alphaproteobacteria > Micropepsales > Micropepsaceae > Rhizomicrobium > Rhizomicrobium sp. The sequence goes on from NZ_JBWZET010000095.1 coordinate 602, forward strand.
GGCGCAGCTCGACGCGATGTTCTCGCAGACGGTGACGCTGAAATCGGGCGGCTACATCGTCATCAACCAGACCGAAGCGCTGGTGGCCATCGACGTCAACTCGGGCAGGGCGACGCGCGAACACAACATCGAAGACACCGCGACCAAGACCAACCTGGAAGCCGCCGACGAAGTCGGCCGCCAGCTGCGTCTGCGCGATCTCGCCGGCCTGATCGTCATCGACTTCATCGACATGGAGGACAGCCGCAACGACCGTTCGGTCGAGAAGCGCCTTCATAATGCGGTGAAGAACGACCGCGCCCGCATCCAGCTCGGCAAGATCAGCCAGTTCGGCCTGATGGAAATGAGCCGCCAGCGTCTGCGCGCGGGCGTCATCGCCGGTTCGACGGTCCCCTGCCCCCATTGCGGCGGCCAGGGCATCGTGCGCTCGGTCGAATCCACCGCCCTGCGCGTGCTGCGCGGCCTTGAGGAAGAAGCCCAGAAGCAGCGCTGTGAGGGCATGATCGTTCACGTCGCTGCTGATGTCGGCTTCTACACGCTGAACCAGAAGCGCGCCGAACTCGCCCGGCTCGAGACCGAATACGATGTCACCGTCGCCTTCGAGCCGAAGGAAGGCCTGAAGGCCGGCGATTTCGAAATCGACCGCCTCGGCCAGCGCGATCCCTCCACCCGTCCGGCGAAGCTCGCGGACATCGAGCCGCCGCCGGAGCCGGAACCCGAACCCGAAATCGTCGAAGCCGAGGAAGTCGCTGCCGAAGAAGCCGGCAGCGATCCCGCGGAAGCCTCGTCCGAGAACCGCGAACAGCGTGACGGCGATGGCCGCGACGGTGGCCGCCGTCGTCGCCGCCGCCGTCGTCGTGGCGGCCGCGGTCGCGATCGCGACAATGGCGAAGGCTTTGCAGGCGAACAGGGTGCCGCTCCGGCACCGCAGCAGCCGGTCGCCGATGGCGAAGACGGCGAGCCGGAAGGCGACGAGGAAAGCGGCGATACGGCCGAAGCGCAGACGCGTGGCGAAGGCCAGCAGGGCGAAGGCCTAGCTGGCGAAGGTCAGGACCAAGACAGCGAAGCCGGCCGCCGCCGTCGTCGCCGCCGTCGTCGTGGCCGTCGTGGCGGTCGTGATCGCGATTTCGCCGGCAGCGAGCCGCAGGACGCGAACGAACCCGTCGCCGAGGCGCCGGAGGCACCGCAAGCCGCTCCGGCCGTCGAGCCGCCGGCGCAGCAGTCATCGTTCTCCTATTACGAAGACCGCTTCGGCAACGTCGACGAAATCGACACCACCCCGAGCGACGACCCGCGCGCCGTCGTCCCCAACGCAGCGTCCACGCCGGTTTGGTCGCTCGACAGCGAGCCCGACACGACGCCGGTCGAACCGTCGCTGAAGCCGATCGAGAAGCCGGCTGCAGTGGAAGCCAAATCCGAACCGGTCAAGGTCGATCCGGTCAAGGTCGAAGCTGTGGTCGAACCCGTTGCTCCGGTCGCGCCCCCGGCTGCGGTTGAACTTCCCGCTCCGTCTGAGCCGCCTCAGTCGGCGAAAAAGGGCTGGTGGCAGCGGACGTTCCGCAGCGAATAAGCCGCTCCGAACTGAACAAAGAGCCCGGTGTGATTCTCTCACGCCGGGCTTTTTTGTTGTCGTACTCGAATTAGACCAATTTCAGGGGTGCGGCAGAAGCGCGCAATTGATGGTGCGCTATCAAGTACTTGCGATATCAGATTAGAACAAGAAAGAGTGAAAATCCAAAGCGGTAGCCCGGCGTCCCACGGCCGCCCCTCGTCTACCCGGTTCCGGACGATTCGCGCTTTAGAACTTCAATAATTGTAATCACAATTTCCGTAAGGGTAATTCTGCCTCCTGATTTGATTTGCGAGTGAGGGAGAGCAGACAGCATGCGCGTTTCATCATTGGCCTTGGGGTTGGGAGCGGCGTTGCTCCTCACGACCGCGGCGGGCGCGGCACCTTACGAGGCCGGCACGATCCTTATCCGTATCAGGGCGTTGGAGGTCATTCCCGACGTCAGTTCCAGCGTCAATGTCGGCGGCAAGATCGACATCACCGACGTCGCGATTCCGGAAATCGACGCGACCTATTTTTTCGATCCCCACTGGTCGGTGGAAGTGATCGCCGGCACGACCCATCACAGCATCCACCTGAAGGGCATCAACGGCCTCGACAAGATCGGCTCGGCCTGGCTGCTGCCGCCGACGCTGACGCTGCAATACCATTTCGACGCCGGTCCGCTGAAGCCATACGTCGGTGCCGGCGTGAACTACTCGCTGTTCTACGACAAGCGCGGCATCCCCGCCCTCGGCAAGCTCAAACTGACCGATCAATGGGGCTTCGCGCTGCAAGCCGGTTTCGACATGCCGCTCACCGAAGACGGCAAGTACTTTCTCAACATGGACGTGAAGAAGATTTTCGTGTCGACCCACGCTTCGTATGCCGCCTCGGCGGCGACCGCCAACGTCGATGTCAATCCGTGGCTGATCGGCGCCGGCGTCGGCGTCCGGTTCTGACACGAGGTACGAGAATGGAGTGAGCGCCCCCCCGCCCTTACTCCACGCGCCGGAATAATCCGGCCCGCGAAACCCGGTGTGGCCCCCCCGCACCGGGTTTTGCTTTTGGTGAACGCGCGTCGCCCTTCGTGGCCCGGTGCCCCCGCACGAATCCGCAAATATCCGCATTCAGTGCGGCGCCGGGCACCTCAGGGTGATGCGCATTTTCAACCTGCATATTCAATTATGGCTCGTGCGGCGGATGAAATCGGCGACGCGGTCGTGCAGTTTTTTCAGCGAGTCCTCGTGCGCATACACCATGTGGCCGGAGGGGTAGTATTCGTACTCGATGTTGCGCGCCAAATTCGCCGGGATCGGCAGATGGTGC
>NZ_JBWZET010000096.1:0-3996 GCF_056722145.1 Rhizomicrobium sp.
TCAGGTTGTGCACGATGGCACCGAGCGTCACCGCCGACACGTCGAGCCCCACCGGCGCATGGCCCGTCGTCACCAGCACCCAGGCGAGCGGTAATAGATACATGTTGGCGATGCAGTGCTCGAAGCCGGCGGCGATGAAGGCGGTCACCGGCAGCACCAAACCCAGCATCTTGTCGCTGACGGTGCGGCCGGCATAGCTCATCCACATCGCCAGGCAGACAAGCACGTTGCAGAGCACGCCCTTGAAAAAGATCGTGATGAAATCGGGCGTCAGCTTCGAGATCGCCAGCTTGATCACCGCAGCCCCGACGGCGCCGTTGTTCATCGCCCAATGATGCGACATGAACACGAGGCCGACGAGGACCAGCGCGCCGGCGAAATTGCCGATCCAGATCAGCGCCCAGTTCTTGCCGACTTCCCACGCCTTGATGTGGCCCTCGGCCCACGCCACCGCGAGCAGCGTGTTGCCGGTGAAGAGTTCGGCGCCGGCGATCGCAACCAGCCCGAGACCAAGCGCGAATACCAGGCCGCCGAGCAGGCGCTGTGCTGCGAACCCGAGCGTCGAATCGGCAAGCACGATGCAGAAGAACAATCCGCCGAGACCGATATAAAGACCGGCGAGGAACGCCTGCAGCAGGCTGGCGGCGATTGGCGAACGCGCTTTCTTGACGCCGAGCTTTTCGACGTTCGCTTCGATTTCCTGCGGCGAAAAGCAGTCGGTCGACGGCTTCGCGATCGGTTCCACGCCCATATTCATCCACGCCTGAGGTTTTCGGCGTCGGTCTTTAGGGGCGGGCGATGACGAGTTTGGGGCATCGATGCGCGGCCAATCCGCGCAATACATGTGGGAAAGATGCCTATTGCGGCACGGTGGTTTCAATTACCGCCCAGCCGTAGCCGGCGAGGCGCCAGTCGCCGTTTACCAGCTTCAGCACCAGAGACCAGCCGCCGAGTTCCTCGAACGGCGTGGTGTGGTTGAGGCCGGCCCAGCGCGTCGGCAGCGCGAAATAGGCCGTGTCGCGATCCAGCATGAAATCGACCGGGGCGCCGAAGTCGTATTGGAGGCTGCTGATCCCGGCGAGATGCTCGCGCATCTTGGTCTCCCACAGCGTGATGTCACGGAATATATAGGGTGCAAAATTTTCGACGATGACGGCGTCGCGCGTGAACAGGTCGGGCGGCAGCACCAGCGCGTTACCGGCAATAAACCGCGCCAGCTTGTGCGCCACCGTTATCATGGCCAACGTCGGCTGCATCGTCTCCCCCTACTCGCGAGACGGCATTATAGACGGGCACCAAGACAATCAAAACGCGTAATTTCCACGAACACAGTCGAGCGCCGCTCACCCCTTGAAGCCGAGAGCGACGAGGTAGAGTTCCACCGATTCCGCGCGGGAGGCCGGGGGTTTGACGTGTTTGACGTCGGCGAAGCGCTTCTTCACCTGGGCGAGGATGGCGTTGGTGGCGCCGCCCTGAAACACCTTGCCGATGAAGGCGCCGCCGGGATGCAGCACCTCCACCGCCAGATCGAACGCGGCTTCGAACAGGGCGAGGGTGCGGACGTGATCGGTGCCGCGGTGGCCGGTGGTCGGCGCCGCCATGTCGGTCATCACCAGATCGGCCTGGCCGTTGAGCGCCGCCTTGATGCGGTCGGGCGCGTCGTCATCGAGCATGTCGAGCTGCAGGAAGGTGACGCCGGTGATCGGCTCCATCTCCAGAATGTCGGCAGCGACGACGATGCCGTCGTCCCCGATCCGCTCGCGCGCAATCTGGCTCCAGCCGCCCGGCGCGGCGCCGAGATCGAGCACGCGGCCGCCCCGCTTCAGCAGCCGGAAGCGCTGGTCGAGTTCCTTGAGCTTGAAGGCGGCGCGGCTGCGATAGCCCTTGGCCTTGGCGGCAGCGACATAGGGATCGTTGAGCTGGCGTTCAAGCCAGCGCACCGAAGAGGCCGTGCGTCCGCGCGTGCTGCGCACCCGCCGATCGTTATTGCCTGCCATCGCTCAAATCCAAATCGCCAGACTGGCGGACCATATACACGAAAACGGGCGCACCAGTCTCATCGCCGCGCCTCCGCCAGCAGTTCGCGCAGTATGCCTTCGCGCAGGCCCCGGTCGGCCACCCTGAGCCGCGTGCACGGCCAGACATCGTGGATGGCGGTGAAAATCGCACAGCCCGGCACGATCAAATCCGCCCGTTCCGGCCCGATGCAGCCAAGCTGGGCCCGCGCCTTGCGGTCGAATCCGATCAACTCTGCGGCGAGTTTGAGCACGTCGGAGCAATCGTGCCACGAGGCATCCACCTTGGAGCGAACATAGCGCGGCAGCTTCAGCACAACCCCGGCGAGCGTCGTCACCGTTCCCGAGGTGCCGAGCAGGTGATGGCGGGGCTCCTCGAACACGCCTTTGCGCTCCATGTCGCGGCGGACGGCGGTAAAGCGTGCCCGCATGTCGTCGTACATGGCGGCGTACCGGCTGGTCTCGCCACCGCCGTTCAATTCCGCCAGCGTCATCACCCCCAGCGGCACCGAGGCGAAATGGGTGATCAGCGCCTTGCCATGCTCGCGCTTCAGCCAGATCACCTCGCTCGAGCCGCCGCCGATGTCGAACACCAGGGCGCCGTCATAGTCCTCGCCGATCAGCGGGGCGCAGCCGAGCGCCGCCAGCCGCGCTTCCTCGGCGGACGAAATCACCGTGAGGGCAATGCCCGCCTCGCGCGCCGCCCGCTCGACCAGAACCGGCGCATTGGCGGCCTGGCGGCAAGCCTCGGTCGCCACGGCGCGAACATGGCGCACCTTGGCCTTGTCCATCCGGGCGGCGCAGACCTTGAGCGCGGCCACGGTCCGGTCCATCGCCGCCTCGGACAACACCCCCGCCCGCGCCACGCCTTCGCCGAGCCGGACGATGCGGGAAAACGAATCGACGATCCGCATCCCCCCTTCGCCGCCCGGAGTCGCGATCAACAGCCGGCAGTTGTTGGTGCCGAGGTCCAGGGCCGCCAGCACCGGCAAGGACCGCCGCCGTCGCCGCCTTTTCCCTGGATTTTCCATAGCTTTCCCACCCCGCTCGGGCCCGTTTCTGACGCCATCCGCCCGGCTTCTCAAGCCCCCGCGGCCGGTGCGACACCCGACGCACCCCTGCGACCGTATCACTTGGCCCGGCCCGGCGTGCATATCCTTGAAATGGGAGGGCAAAAGAGGCTAGAAGCGCGCCTCCGTTGGGGGATCGTCTAACGGTAGGACTGCAGACTCTGACTCTGCCTATCTAGGTTCGAATCCTAGTCCCCCAGCCAGCCTTCGCCAGTACTGTCGCGCGCAGGCTGTCCTGGTGTTGGCGCTCCCCCTAAATACGCCAAGAGGCGGATCGAAATCCGCCTCCCCCATGAGCTTTGGCGCACGGCGCGTTCGCAACGCGAACGCGGACGACGGCACCGCCGCTCTTTCCCATGGCTTTCGGATCAGAAACGCGGCTGGCTGCGTTCCGATCGGCGGATGCGCGCGGACGCACCCTGCACCTGTATGACATCCCAACGACTGTGCCTGGCCCGGCCGCGGCAAGCACCGCGCGCCTGTTCCTGGGTGTGACCTCCAAAACAACACATGGAACATATGCGGAACATGAGTCGATGGCAAGAGGCCAGACGAAAACGTGATAATCATGGACAGAACATGCAGCCGTTCATGTAGATGAACGAGACATACATTTTGAGATTTTATGGCTATTTACTGTATTCCCTGCTGTGTTGTCATCGTAGAATTTTTCACCTCTTAAGAAGTGCATCTACTCTACTCTCATACTCCGACTATTCCCGACAGCCGCAGCATTGTTCCTGTGACGCATTAGATGCGGGCGGCTATCATGGATGGCGCGCGGGGATGGATTAAGTATTATGCCCCCGTATTTCGGAGGCCGACGCATACTGATAGGCGGCGTCGCCGTGGAAATCGCCGCTGCTCGGTCACCGCGAGGTCTTTGCCGCGCGGCGCCGATGAATTCACTC
>NZ_JBWZET010000097.1:0-8022 GCF_056722145.1 Rhizomicrobium sp.
CTTTCCGGCCTGATCACGCCGTCGCTCGACGAGATGTGCTACGTCGCGTCGGAGATGGAGCGGCAGGGCTTCGCCATTCCTTTGATGATCGGCGGCGCCACCACATCCCGCGTCCATACCGCAGTCAAGATCGATCCCAATTATCGTCGCGGCCAGACGGTGTATGTCGCCGATGCCAGCCGCGCCGTCGGTGTCGTTTCCAATCTGTTGTCGAAGACCAATGCCGGGTACGCCGACGGCATCCGCCGCGAGTATGAGGAGGTTGCGCGCGTCCATGCCGCCCAGCATGCGCCCGCCCGCCGGCTGTCCATTGCCGAGGCCCGCGCCAACCGCTTCGCGCCGGATTGGAAGTCCTATGCGCCGCCGAAACCGTCGTTCCTCGGGCGCAAGACGCTGGCGAACTACGATCTCGGCGAGTTGGTGCCGGTCATCGACTGGACGCCGTTCTTCCACGCCTGGGAAATGTCGGGCCGCTATCCTGATATCGTGACGGCGCCGAAGACCGCCGCGGCCGCGACCGCGCTATTCAACGACGCCACTGCGATGCTGAAGAAGATCGTTGCCGGCAAATGGCTCACCGCCAACGCCGCCATCGGCTTCTTCCCGGCCAACCAGACCGGAGACGATATCGCGGTGTTTGCTGACGACAGCCGCACGGCGCCGGTCGCCACGCTCCACACCTTGCGCCAGCAGATGGTGCGCGATCCGGGGCGGGCCAATCTGGCACTCGCCGATTTCGTCGCGCCCGCCGGTGTGCCCGATTACGTCGGTGGCTTCGTGGTTACGGCCGGGCATGGCGAAGAGGCGCGCCTGAAGGCGTTCGAAGCCGAGAAAGACGATTATTCCGCCATTCTGCTGCGCGCGCTCGCCGACCGACTGGCGGAAGCCTTTGCCGAACGCCTGCATGCGCGGGTGCGGCGCGAGTTCTGGGGCTACGCGAGCGACGAAACGCTGTCCAATGAAGACATCATCGCGGAAAAGTATTGCGGCATCCGTCCCGCGCCCGGCTATCCCGCCCAACCCGACCACACGGAAAAGGAGACATTGTTCTCGCTGATCGAGGGCGAAGCGCGCACCGGGGTGCGGCTGACCGAAAGTTTTGCGATGTGGCCGGGTTCGTCGGTATCGGGACTTTATTTCTCGCATCCGGGCGCGCGCTATTTCGGTCTCGGCAAGATCGAGAAGGATCAGGTGGAAGACTACGCCGCCCGCAAGGGCTGGAGCGTCGCCGACGCCGAACGCTGGCTGGCGCCGAATTTGAACTACCGGCCCGATACGAATTGAACCGCGGTCCGTGCGGTTCTATCGTGAGCGCTTCACGGGGGGCTTGCGATGGATGATCGTGCGACGCCGGTTGCGCTCAAGCGCCGGACTATTCTTGGAATGGGTGCAGCAGCTCTAGTGCTGGGGCGAGCCGGCGCCGAAGAGGATTGCCGGATGCGGCGGGTCGCCTCGTTCGCCATGATTCCGTTCGGTGGCCTGATTGTGATCGAAAACATGATCGGCGACAAACCGCTGCGCATGATGGTCGACACCGGCGCCTATTTCACCTGCTTCAGCGAAGCCAAGGCCGTGGCGCTTGGCATGGCGATCGAAACGCGGTCCGAAGTCGGCGTTATCATGTACGGCGGCACGCCGCTGCGCCGTTTCGTCAGCACCGCCGAATTCCGCATCGGCAACATTTCGACGCCGCGCTATTCCTATCCGCTGCTGCCGGCGGGCCATCTGCCGGACGGCATTGATGGCCTGTTGGGTCCGGATTTCCTCGGCAATTTCGATCTTGATATCGATTTTGTCGGCGGCAAAGTGAACCTGTTCTCGAAGGATCACTGTGCCGGTCGGGTCGGTTATTGGACCACCGAAAAACTCGAGCCGATCCCGCTCGTCCGCGGTGCAGACGGCGTCCACATTCTCACTCACGTTGATCTCGACGGCGAGGATGTCAGGGCCGATATCGACACCGGCGCGTCGCTGTCGGTGATGGGCCTTGATCGCGCCCGCCGGATGTTCGCGATCGCCGAGGACGATCCCCGACTCGGCGACGACAAACGCTTCCGCAATCTCTCCGGCGCCAAGCGCTTCCCGTTCAAGCAGATGCGCTTCGGCCATGTCACGGTGGATAATCCCGACATCGTCTTGGTGCCGGAGACCCAATCGCAGATGGGACCGGACTCGACGCCGATGATTCTGGGGCTGTCGGTCTTGCGCAAGCTGCACGTCTATATCGCCTACCGCGAAAAGAACCTCTACGTGACGGCGGCGAATCCACGGAATTAGCGTGCCATCTCGAATGGCTGGCAGTCCGGTGCGGCACCTTGGCTTTGCGCCGGATTCTTCGGCGGAATAGACTGTCACGCGCGGTTGTTATTCTGGTTCGAACGTAGGGGGGCACGATGCGGTTTCTGAAGATTGCGCTGGCGGCGCTGGCATTCGCCGTTCCGGCACTGGCGCAGCAGGACTGCCGGCTGCAGCTGGCGGCGTCGCTGCCGATCGAACAGAGCCATCCCTGGCGCATCATCGTTCCGGCCTTGGTCGAGGGAAAGCCGGTGCGCCTGATCGTCGATACCGGGTCGGGCCATTCGGCCTTGTCGCAGGCGGCGGCCCAACGTATCGGCGCAGAGCCGCGCATCATTTCGGGCGGGCGCCCCTATATGCCCTATGCCGGCGGCGAGGCGAAATATTACGTCAAGACCAAGGAATTCACTTTGGGTGGCATGACGGCGCCGAAAGCGCTGTTCTTCGTCATGCCGGTCGAAATGCCGGAGGCCGACGGCATCATGGGAGCGGATTTTCTGCGCCACTTCGACGTCGAGATCGATTTCGCCAATCACAAGATGAACCTGTTTGCGCCGCACCGCTGCCCGGGTCAGGTCGTGTATTGGACCGATGCCGCCAACGTCGCCGTCGTGCCTATTCGCTTCGCCAGCACCGATGCCAACGACATCGTCAACGTGAGCGATCCGCACATCCGCTTGGATCTGACCCTGGACGGCCAGCGTGTGCCGGCGATCCTTGATACCGGCGCTCCCAACACTGGCATCAACATGATGCAGGCAAAGGTGTGGTTCCACCTCGACGAAACGTCGCCGGGCATGGAAGCGGCCGGCAAGGAAAACTTCGCCTACCGCTTCAAGTCCCTGTCGCTGGGCGATGTGTCGGTGCAGAATCCCCGTATCCTGATCCACACCACCGAACGCGCCCGCGAACTGGAAACCGATGCGCTGTTCGGCATGTCGATCCTGCGCAAGCTGCACTTCTACATTGCGTACCAGGAGAAGCAGCTCTACGTGACGTCGGTCGACGCGCATTGAAGCGTGTCAGCGCCGTTCGCTCCAGGCCAGCCGTCGGCGAGGCCGAGCATCACGCTGGCGCTGATCAGCGTCCATTGCTTCAGGGATGCCCGAACTTCACCGTGAACGAGGCCGACGCCAGGGCTTGGCGTTTGATCGCGGCATCGACCGCCGTCATCTTGTCGTTGGCGCCGAGCCCGAGCTTTTCCACCTTCAGGGCATAGACGGTGAAGATGTAGCGATGCGCCGGGCCGGGCGGCGGGGCGGGGCCACCGTAGCCGGGTGGGCCGAAATCGGTGATTGATTGGATGGCGCCGGGCGGCAGGCCATGGGCGCTGGCGTTTTCGGGCACACTTGTGATACCGGCCGGCAGGTCAAACACGAACCAGTGCCACCAGCCGCCGGGATGAGGTGCATCGGGGTCGTAACAGGTGATGGCGAAGCTCTTGGTGGCGACCGGCGCCCCGCGCCAGACGAGGGCCGGCGAGCGGTTCTGCCCCTGGTAACCATAACCGCTATAGACGTGCACCATCGGTACGGTGGCGCCGTCGGGCAGGCCCGGCGAAGACAGCATGAAAGGCATTGCGCTCATCGGGATCACCGTTGCGAGTCCGGCCAGCGCTAAAATGATAAGGCGAACGAGCATGCGCCGGCTCCGGAGCGTTCGAAACACATACTAACGCGGAGCGTGTGCCCTGGAAACTCATGAGGCGGCCGGCACGTTTCCGCGCCGTAGCCGCCTCATGCTGCCCCCTTCAATGCGGACCCTAACGCGGAGACTTAGCCCCTCTGCCGTTGTCATCCGCGGCAGGCGCAATAGTCCAAACCCGCACCACTTTCGCAACGGGCTCTACCGTCTCACCTGTCGGGTTTGCGCGCGCTTGTGGATTCGAGGCAACAATTGGACAAGGTTAATCGGCGAAGTGTTTAGAAAGCTTCAAACCTTGGCGCTGGTAATGCGAGCCGATGCCCTCGCCGTAGGCCTCCGCGGGAACTTCGGTGAGGCGCTCGAACACCAACCGGCCGATGGTTTGGCCATGTTCGAGGATAAACGGCACCTCATGGCTGCGCACCTCCAGGACGGCACGCGCCGCGGGTGGCTTGCCGGCCTGGTAGCCGAAGCCGGGATCGAAAAAGCCGGCGTAATGGACGCGGAACTCACCGACCAGCGGGTTAAAGGGAACCATTTCGGCGGCATATTCGGGCGGGATGGCGACCGCCTCGCGCGAGGCCAGGATGTAGAACTCGTCGGGGTCGAGCACGATGTTGCCGGACTTCGACGGCTCGATCGCGTCCCAGAATTCGTGCGGATCGAGCACGGCGCGGCGGTCGACGTCGATGATGTTGGTGTGATGCTTGGCGCGCCAGCCGATCTGCGCCACGCCCGCAATGCCCTGCAAATCGACCGAGAGGCCGAGGCCGCCGTCGATGTTGGGTTCGCAATCGACCAGCGGACTTTCGGCGTGCAGGCGCCGCAGCTGGGTGTCGGTGAACTGCGGTGAGCCGCGGCGCACGCGAAGCTGATTCAGCCGCGAGCCCTTGCGCACCAGCACCGGGAAGGTGCGCGGGGATATCTCGGCATAGAGCGGGCCGTGATAGCCGGTTTCGACGCGGTCGAAGCTTTGCGCCCGGTCGGTGATCAGGCGGGTGAAAACATCGAGCCGTCCGGTGGAGCTTTTCGGATTGGCGATGCCCGACACGCGGAAACTGAAGTCGGCGCTTTCGAGCAGCGGCACGACGTAGACGCAACCGGTCTCCAGCACCGCGCCGTTGGAAATGTCGATCTCGTGCAGCGCCGCGCTGGTAAGTTTCTCCTCGACCGTGGCATTGGGACCGGGCAGGAAACTCGCGCGCACGCGCCAGGCGACCGAGCCAAGCCGGAGGTCGATGCTGGCGGGCTGGATCTGGGCCTCGTCGAAATCCTCAGTCGCCACCACTTCGCGATGCGCCCGGATCAGGCGTTTCAGGACATGGCCGGGCAGGATGCCGGTGGAATGCCTGCCATAGCTTTCCGGCTCGTCGGGCGCGAACAGGCTGTCATCGGCGGGATTTTCGGTCGGCTTTTCGGTGCTCATGGGCCGGAACCTAGCGTGGCGCGCATTCCCCGTCATCCTTGGGCGCAAAGAAACCCACGGATTTTCACGCCTATTCGGTGCCGTAGAGGCGAATCGCGGTCAGAATCCCGGCAGAATCGAACAGGACGCCGAGCATCCGCCCTTTGCCCTCGGGCGCGTCGAACATCAGCACCGAGCGGCCGTCGGGATTGTGGTTCTCGACCGCCGGCTTGCCGAACTTCTTCTTCACCTCGTCGGCCGTGGTCTTGCCGGGCACAAAACCGTATTGGGCCGAAACATCATCGGCGAGGCGGCGCACGTCGCCGGGCCGCGCAGCGGCGGCGGGCGCCGGAGGTGGGGTGGCAGTGCCGGGCTGGCAGGTGCCGGCTGCATCGATGGCGGCGCACAGCTTCACCTGCTCGCCGAGGAATTTGTTGGCGCCGGCTTGGCGCGCCATCAACGCCTTCATTGCCTCCAGCTGGTCGCCGCTGAATTGGACAATGCCGCCGATGCCGTTCTTGTCGGCGGGACGGCGGATTTCATATTGCACGACATAGAACGCCTTGGTGCCGGCGATGGCCTTGACGAAAATGTCGACGTCCTTGTCGGTGCCTTTCTGGCGCGAACAATAGATTTGCGCATAGGCGACAGCGAAGCCGTTTTCGACATGCTGGACCGGGCCATTCACCCGCAGATTGGTGCAGCGGCTGCCGACCAGTTGGAACATGTTCTTGACGAACTGGGCCGGCACCATCGGACGAAAGAGGTGCTGCTCGGTGATAATATCGTGGATGTCGTCGATGTTCTGGTCGGCCGGAATCCATTCGCGCATCAGCATCTGCGCGTTGGTCATGTCGGTGATGTTCTTCCACGGCGCGGTGGTGGAGTAGGGCGGCACCAGCAGGGTTTCGTCGGCCGTTGCCATGGCGCCGAACGTAGCGAAGAGCGCCGCAAGCATAATCGTTTTCATTAAATCCCCCTGCTCCTGTCTCCGGCACAATAGCACGCGCGGCGTCAGCTCGCGAGAAACTCGCGGATTTCGCGCACGGCTTCGGCAAGGCCGCAGCGCGTGACCGGGGTTTCCGGCGGAAAAGCGGTCAACAGCCGCGACGGCGTCGCCGACTCCAGGATGACGAAACAGCCTTTGTCGTGGCCGCCGCGGATCAGCCGGCCGAACGCCTGCTTCAACCGTAATCGCGTCAGCAGATCGTCATAGGAGCGGCCGAAGCGGGCCCGCCGCGCCTTGTGCAGGATGGTGGGCTTGGGCCACGGCACCTTGTCGAACACCACCAGCCGCAGCGAGCGTCCCGGCACGTCGACGCCGTCGCGCAAGGCATCGGTGCCGAGCAGGCATGAGTTTTCTTCCGAGCGGAACAGGTCGACCAGCGCGCCGGTGTCGAGGCGGTCGATGTGCTGGGCGTAAAGCGTCAGCCCCGCTTCGGCGAGCGGACCGGCGATTTTCGCTTCGACGTTTTTGAGAGCCCTGACCGCGGTGAACAATCCGAGCGCGCCGCCGCCCGCGGCCAAAAAGAGTTCGCGGAACGCCGCCGCCATCTGCTCGGGATTGCGCCGCTCCACATCGCGCACGATGAACACGCGCGACTGCTCGGCATAGGCGAACGGCGAGCCGAAACTGGCGCGCTTGGCCGGTTCGGGCAGATGGGCGACGCCGGTCCTGACTTCCGCCGATTGCCAGTCGTCCTCGTTGCCGGCATCGCGCAAGGTCGCCGAGGTGACCAGCGCGCCGTGAGCATGGGCCAAGACTTCGCTCGCCAGCGGCACGGTGGGATCGACCCAGCGCCGCTCGAGGCCGATATCCTGGCCGCGCCCGTCCTCGCGGGTGATCTCGAACCAGTCGACGAAATCGTCGTTGACTTCGCCGGTCTCGAGCGCCTCCAGCATGCTCATCCACGCCGGCAGCACGATCTTGCCGCGCCATTCCAATCCGCGCGCCGCCGCATCGATGCGGGCCCGCTGATAGGGTTCGAGTTCGCTCGCTTTGTCGTCCAGCGTCGTGCGCAACGCTTTCGCCAGACGCATCAGCGGCACCGCAAGGCGCTTGAGACCCTTGCCGAGGCCTTGGGCGGATTCGATCAATTCATCGGTCAAAGGGGTCGTTTCGCATTCGGCCGAATAGAACTGGTCGTGATCTTCGCAGCGGGCGCGGACATGCTGGTAGACGGTGGCGAGGAAGACTTCGCCCGGCCCATGCGGCGAACCCAATCGCGACGTCCAGCCTTCGCCGGCCAAGACGGTCGCCGCCGCGACGGCTTCTTCCAGCGCCCGCGTGGCATCGTCGTTGCCGTCGACCAATTCCTTCAGCCGCTCTTCGAGACCGCGCGAGCGGCTGCGCGCCCGCCCTTCGGGGCCTCGCACCCAGCGGCGCATGTCGGCCATTTCGGTGCCGGAGACGGCGGCGGCGAAACCGGAGTCGGCGGCGTCGAACAGATGATGGCCTTCGTCGAAGACATAGCGCGTGCGCCGCTCGCCCGACGTGTCGGTGTTTTCGTCCGTCCCCAGCCAGTCCTGCGCCGCATTGGCGATGACGAGAGCATGATTGGCGACGACGATCTCGGCATTCTTGGCGCGGCGCACGATCTTCTCGATGAAGCAGGTGCGATAGTGCGGGCAGCCGGCATAGATGCATTCGCCGCGCCGGTCGGTGATTTCGCGCAGCG
>NZ_JBWZET010000098.1:0-4825 GCF_056722145.1 Rhizomicrobium sp.
ACTTCATCTTCGACGCATCGGTGTCGGTGAAGTAGATGGACGCCAGGACCATGGTGGCGACCGTGGTCACCGCATAGGTCTCGAACAGGTCGGCGGCCATGCCGGCGCAGTCGCCGACGTTGTCGCCGACGTTGTCGGCGATGGTCGCCGGGTTGCGCGGATCGTCCTCGGGAATGCCGGCTTCGACCTTGCCGACGAGGTCGGCGCCGACGTCGGCGCCCTTGGTAAAGATACCGCCGCCGAGACGGGCGAAGATCGAGATCAGCGAGGCGCCGAAGCCCAGCGCCACCAGGGCGTTCTGGATCGTGCGAGCCTGGCCTTCGTCAGCAAGGCTGAGGCCGACGAACTTGGTCAGCACCAGATAATAACCGGCAACCGCGATCAGGCCGAGACCGACCACGAGCAGGCCGGTCACCGCACCGGAGCGGAACGCCATCGAAAGACCGGCAGCGAGACCGCCGCGCGAAGCTTCCGCCGTGCGCACGTTGGCGCGAACCGAGACGTTCATGCCGATGTAACCGGCCGCGCCCGAAAGCGCCGCACCGAGTACGAAGCCGACCGGAACGAAGACGTTCTGGAAAACGATCGCCGCGAGGATGACAATCACAACGCCGACGATACCGATCGTGGTGTACTGGCGATTGAGGTAGGCGCGAGCGCCTTCCTGAATGGCGGCCGCGATTTCCTGCATGCGAGGCGTACCGGCACTCTTAGAGAGCACCGAACGAACCGTTAGTCCGCCGTAGACCAACGCCGCCAGGCCACAAGCCAAGACGATATAAAGTTCCATGGTTTCCCCTTGCTTCCGTATTTTTCGGCCAGCCGACAGGCTGGTCGTGATAGTCCTGGACAGGTCGGAAACCTGCCGGGCAGAAGGCGGGGGGTGTATGCCAAAAGCCTAACGGAGTCGCAACTTAGTGCGGCGGTCCTGCCGCAGGTTTCGATGTCGCGCCTGCAGAAGAGGCATTTTTCGCCGGGGCGGCTGCCCCAGCGGGGGCATTTCCAACCGGGGGTTGCTGCTCCGACGGCGTCGTCGGCGTCGAATCGCTCGGGTGTAGCGGGGCGAAACTTTCCTCGACGATCAGCATCGTCTGGACCTTCTCGCTGCCCACGATCCGTTTTGCTGCCACTGTCAACCGGGCGGAGAACTGATCGCGATCGACCTTCTTAGGATCGCTCGCCTGTCCGATCGGCTTGGCATGGAGGTCGCGGACAAAAGCGTCCTGGATGAAAGCGAATTTCTGGCGCACCGAGATGCACGCCGCCGGCGACGAGCACACCACTTTCGCGGTGATATAGGCGTAGCCCAAAAGGTTGCCGCTTTCGGACATCGGCGCCATCAGGCGGACTTCCACGCTGGTACCCGGTTCGGGCTTGGCCTCTTTCGGCTTGGCGGCCTCGGCGGCCCAGGCAGCTTGGCCAAGGCAGAGCGCGAACACGATCAGGATCAGGCGGCGTAGCATGATCGCGAGCCTAGAAGCTCGTGGCTAACAGAGCGTTACCGCGCTTTCACAGTCAGAAGTGTGTGAAACCGGCCCGGCCGACGGGTATTTCGCGACCTTGGGCATCGACCAGCGCCACGCCCTCGCCCGCCTCGACCCGGCCGATGCGGGTGACCGGCACGTCGGTCGTCGCCCAGGCCTGCGACGCCGAGTCGGGATTGGTGAAGGCGATCTCGTAATCGTCGCCCGCGGTCACCGCACGCACCAGCCCGTCGGGATCGAACCGCTTCAAGCGCTCCGACCGCGGCACCGCCTCGGCTTCCACGATGATTCGCACGCCGGAGGTTTCAGCGATGTGCCCAAGGTCGGCGAGCAGGCCGTCGGACACGTCGGCGGCGGCAGTGGCGACACCCAGCAATGTCGGGCCGAGGAAAACCCGTGGCCGGGGCACGCGGTAGCGTTCGATCAGATACGGCGCGGCGTCGGCGTCGGCTTGGGCGCCTTGCAGAATCGCCAGTCCCGCCCCCGCATCACCAATCGTGCCGCTGACGAAGACATGATCGCCCGGCTTGGCGCCCGAGCGACGGATCATGGTGCCCGATGGCACACGACCAAGCGCGGTGATGGCGATGGTGAGCGGACCGGGCGTGGCGGTGGTGTCGCCGCCGAGCAACGACAGACCGTAGCTGGTTTGCATGTCGCCGAGACCGCGCGCGAATTCGGCCAACCAGGCTTCGTCAATCGATTGTGGCAAAGCCAAGGCAAGCAGATAGCCGACCGGCCGCGCGCCCTTCGCGGCCAAATCCGACAGATTCACGCCGAGTGCTTTTTGCGCAATGGTGTCAGGCGGATCGTCGGGCAGAAAGTGAACGCCCGCAGTCAGCGCATCAGCGGTGACGACAGTATCCCAGCCGGATTCCTGTGGCAGGACGCAGGCGTCGTCGCTCAGCGCAAGCGCGCCGTCATGCGTCGCCAGCGGACGGAAATACTTGGCGATCAAGCCGAATTCGGAAAGCTGTCGCGTCACGCTTGAAACCCTCGCAACGGCACTTACATAGAAAGCATCGTAAACGGCACCAAAGGATGATCAAACCGCCGCTGGACCACCCTGATTTTGCCACGGAAATGCCCAGAGCGGCCACCACCTTCGAGTGCAACAGACTTCCAGTTCACCGCGTTAACACCACATCGAACCGAGACCCTTGGAGACGACCATGTACCGCGCCGAGAACCTCAACCGTAACAACGCCCCGGGCGGCGTCGTCCGCACGGTCGTGGTCAGCGCGCTCGGCCTCTTACCGATGGGCCTGGTCTCCGGCATGATGCTGATGCAGATTTTCGGTATCTGGACGTACTGAGCGTCCCGTCTACTCATTTCGCCAATTGAGTATGCCAGCTAAAACGCGTCGTCCGGTGCCTTCTTCCCGAATTCCTGCGGCCGTTTTTTGTGCGCCAGCTTGTCGAGGGCGGCGTTGATGAAGGGCGTCGCGTCTTCGGCTTCGAAGGCGTGGGTCAGGCCGACGTATTCGTCAATCACCACTTTCGCCGGCACGTCGGGACGCGCGAGAATCTCATAGGCCCCGGCGCGCAGGATCGCCCTGAGCAGCGAATCCACCCGGCTCAGCCGCCAGTTGGCCGCGAGGCATTTGGTGACTTCCTTGTCGATCTCTTTCTGCTTGGCCGGCACGCCGCGAACGATGTCGGCGAAAAATTCCTGATCGGGCTCGCCGGGCGTGATCTCGTCCTCGCGCCCGAAGCGGAATTCGACGAACTCCGTGGTGATGTCGTCGGCGTGATCGCCGGACATTTCCATCTGGTACAACGCCTGAACGGCGGCCAAACGCGCCGCGTGACGGGCTTCAGGCGAAACATCATTCGTCATTTGCGCATTCCAAGACGTTGGCGAAGCTGGATCAGCGCGAGACACGCCCGCGCCGCATCGCCGCCCTTGTCGGCCTCTTCGCGATTGGCCCGCACCAGCGCCTGCTCCTCGTTTTCCACCGTGAGGATGCCGTTGCCGATGCACAGGCCGTAGTTGATACCGAGATCGACCAGCGCGCGGCCCGATTGCCCCGCCACGATCTCGAAGTGATAGGTCTCGCCGCGGATGACGCACCCGAGCGCGATATAGCCGTCGTAGTGCTTGCCGCCGTGCTCGCCGCCCTTCATCGCAAAATGGATGGTGGGCGGGATTTCCAGCGCCCCGGGCACCGAGACGCTGTCGAAATAGGCCCCGCCGCGTTCGAGCGCCGCCGTCGCGCCGTCGAGCAGCATCCGGGAAATTTCGGGATAGAACGTCGCCTCAACAATCAGGATGTTGGGCTTGAGATCAGTCACGTCCGCGGATCGGGTGCGTGCCGACGACGTTGAGGCCGTAACCATCGAGTGCCACCACTTTCTTTTCGGGGGTATCGGTGAGAAGGATCATGTTCTGGATGCCGAGGTCGAGCAATATCTGGGCGCCGACGCCGGCTTCCTTGACGCGGCGCCGGTCTTCCTCGGACAGGCGCTTGAGCACCATGTCGGTGACAAACGTCGCCCGCGCCTGCCGCAAGAGGACGACGACGCCGCGGCCCTGGTGGGCGATGATGCGCATCGCTTCGGCCAGCCGGTCGCGCGCCAAATGGGCATCGCCGAGCAGGTCGCTGAGCACGTTGATGGCGTGCATGCGGACGTAGACCGGCTCCTCGCCGGTGATGTCGCCTTTGATGAGCACGATGTGCTCGGCATATTCGATGGTGTTGACGTAGACGACCATCTTCCAGTCGCCGCCGTAATGGCTGCGGAAGACGCTCTCGGACGTGCGCTGGATGAAGTGGTCGTATTTGCGCCGGTGCGAGATGAGGTCGGCGATGGTGCCGATCTTGAGGCCGTGGAGCTGGGCGAACGTGACCAGATCGGGCAGCCGCGCCATGGTGCCGTCGTCGTTCATAATTTCGCAGATCACGCCCGACGGGTTGAGGCCCGCCAGCCGCGCGATGTCGACCGCGGCCTCGGTATGACCGGCGCGAACCAGCGTGCCGCCCTCGCGCGCCACCAGCGGGAAGACATGGCCGGGCATGACGATGTCGCCGGGGCCCTTGGTCGGGTCGATGGCGACGGCGACGGTATGAGCGCGGTCGTGCGCCGAAATGCCGGTGGAAACGCCCTCCTTGGCCTCGATCGACACCGTGAAGGCGGTGCGATGGGGCGCGGCGTTGAACTCCGTCATCATCGGAATTTGCAGATGTTCCGCCCGCGCATTGGTCATCGCAAGGCAGATCAAGCCGCGGCCGAACTTGGCCATGAAGTTGATCGCTTCCGGCGTGCACATCTGGGCCGGAATATAGAGGTCGCCCTCGTTTTCGCGGTCTTCGGCATCGACCAGGATGACCATCTTGCCG
>NZ_JBWZET010000099.1:0-3833 GCF_056722145.1 Rhizomicrobium sp.
TGATGGTGATCGGGAAACCGTTCTCGCGGTACGCCTTCATCAGCAATTCTTCGCAGGCGATCTTGTCGCGCGAATACTGCCAGTAGGGATTGGCGAGCGGCGTCGATTCCGTGATCAGGTAATGACCCACCGGCTTCTGGTAGGCGCTGGCCGACGAGATGTAGACGAACTGGCGCGTGCGCTTGGCGAACAGGCGGATGGAGCGCTCGATCTCGAACGGGGCGAACCCGATCCAATCGACCACGGCATCGAACTGCGCGTGCCCCAGCGCCTTTTCGACCGCCGCTTCGTCGGTAATGTCGACCTGCAGGGTCTTGACGCCCGCCGGCACATGTACCGCGCGCTGGCCGCGCCGCAAGAGCGTCAGATCGATGCCGCGCTCGGCCGCGAGCTCGGTGCAGGCTGTGGAAATGATGCCGGTGCCGCCGATGAACAGGACTTTCATGGTCATTCTCCTGCGATGGTACGCGCCACGCCGGGCGTCGCCAGCGGGTCGGATTCAAGCTTTTTGACGCGTTCGCGCGCCGCTTCCGCCCGCTTCTGCCGGTTCCACATCGCGGCGTAGGCGCCTTTGCGCGCGACGAGGTCTTCGTGCCGGCCGCGCTCGACGATTTCGCCTCGTTCCAAGACCAGGATTTCATCGGCATCGACCACGGTGGAGAGGCGATGGGCGATCACCAGCGTGGTGCGGTTCTTCGAGACCTCCGACAGCGCGCTCTGGATTTCACGTTCGGTGTGCGTGTCAAGCGCCGAGGTGGCTTCGTCGAGTAACAAGATCGGCGGGTTCTTCAGGATCGTGCGGGCGATGGCGACGCGCTGCTTCTCGCCGCCCGACAGTTTCAGCCCGCGCTCGCCGACCATCGAGTCGTAGCCGAGCGGCAGTTCGCGGATGAATTTGTCGATCTGGGCGTGGTGTGCCGCCGCCTTCACGTCGGCGTCGGGGGCGCCGATGCGGCCATAGGCAATGTTGTAGCGCACCGTGTCGTTGAAGAGGACGGTATCCTGCGGCACGATGCCGATGGCGGCACGCAGCGAGGCTTGCGTCACGTCGCGGATGTCCTGACCGTCGATCGTCACCTGGCCCGAGGCGATATCGTAGAAGCGGAACAGAATGCGGCTGATGGTGGACTTGCCGGCGCCCGACGGGCCGACGATGGCGACCGTCTTGCCGGCGGGAACGGTGAAGGAAATTCCCTTCAACACGGTGCGGGCCGGCTCGTAAGCGAACACGACATTGTCGAAGCGGATTTCGCCGCCCTTGACCTCGAGCGCCGGCGCGGCAGGCTTGTCCTGCACTTCTTCGCGGCTATGCAGGAGGCGAAACATCGCATCCATATCGACCAGAGCCTGCACGATTTCGCGATAGACGGTGCCCAAGAGATTCAGCGGCACGTAAAGCTGCAGCAGGATGGCATTGGCGGCGGCAAAACTGCCGAGGGTGTAGGTGCCGTCCTTGATGCCGAGCGCGATCAGCACCATCACCGCCACCATGCCGACCGAAATGATCATGGCCTGCCCGGTGTTGAGCACGGAAAGCGAGGTCTGCGCCTGAATGGAAGCCTGGGCGAATTTCGCCATCGAGGCATCGAAGCGCGCGGTCTCGTGCTTCTCGGCGCCGAAATATTTCACCGTCTCGTAGTTGAGCAGGCTGTCGACGGCCTTGGTATTGGCGTCCTGGTCGGACTGGTTCATGTCGCGGCGGAACTGGATGCGCCAGCGGGTGATGGCGAAGGTGAACCAGACGTAGGCCGCGACCATGGCCAGCGTGATCGCCGCGATGGTGACATTCAGCATCACCACCATCTCGACCGAAAACACGATGAGGATGAACAGCGTCGGGAAGATCGAAAAAATCGCGAACGACAACAGCGTGTCGATGCCCTTGGTGCCGCGCTCAATTACCCGGCTGAGGCCGCCGGTCTTGCGTTCGAGATGGAAGCGCAACGACAGGGCGTGCAAATGGGCGAAGGTCTTGACCCCGACCTCGCGCAGGGCGTGGTACTGCACGTCGGCGAAGATGCCGTCCCGCAATTGCGCCATCGCCTGCATCAGAATGCGGCCAATGCCGTAGGCGACGATCCAGCCGATGGCGATGCCGACCGCGATGGTGGCCGGCGGCTGCACCGCAAGGCGGTTGGTGGCCCAGCCCATGAACAGCGGAAACGCCCCGGTCGCCGCGATCGCCAGCAGCAGGCAGGCCATCGAGCCAACGACACGGATTTTCAGGTCGCGCCGGCCTTTGGGCCAGAGGTACGGCAGCAGCATCCAAATCGGACGCAGCGACGGCACGCCCTCACCATCTTCCAGCATCGATCTGGCCATTTTCCGGTCCCCGTCAAGGCAAGCCCTATAGGTAAGGTGCCGGACGCCGGTCTTCAATCCCGAATGACGGTCCGCCGCGCGAAACGGCCATCCACCGCCACCAGCACCAGAGCCACCCAGACGCAGCCGAACGCGGTCATGTCGATGCGGGTGAAGGGCTCGCCCAGCACGTATACCGCGATCAGGAGCGAGATCGAAGGCGACAGATATTGCAGAAAACCGAGCGTCGACAGCCGTACGCGGCGGGCAGCGGCGGCAAACAGGATCAGCGGCAAGGCCGTCAAGGGTCCGCCAAGGATAAGAAGCAGGTCGGTCAACGGATGGGCGGGCGTGAAGGCGCCGGTGCCCTGAACGCCCCAGAACGCCAGGATACCGCCGGTCACCGGCAACAGGATGCAGGTTTCGATGGTCATGCCGTCGAGCGCGGCCACCGGCGTGAGCTTGCGGATATAGCCGTAGATCGCGAACGAAAACGCCAGCCCCAACGCGATGAACGGAAAATGGCCGAGCGTCAGCGATTTGAACAGCACCGCCACGGCGGCCAGCCCGATGGCAACGAGCCGGAGCGGCGACAGGCGTTCGCCCAAGAGCGCCACGCCGATGGCGACGTTGATCAGCGGATTGATGTAATAGCCGAGCGAAGCCTCCACCAGCTCCGCCTTGGCAATGGCATAGATGTAGAGCGTCCAGTTGAAGGCGATGAAGATGCTGGAGAGCGCCAGCGCCCGGATCACCTTGGGGTTTCTGACGGCGGTCAACACCTCGCGCCAGCGGCCAAGGATCAGGATGGTGATGACGCCCACCGCCGCCGACCACACCATGCGGTGATAGGAAAGCTCGAACGGCGGAACGTTGCCGAGCATGTGCCAATAGAGCGGCAGCACGCCCCACAGGCCGTAGGACGCGACCGCATAAAGGATGCCCGCCGTTTCGTTCGGCGGCGTTGGCTTGAGCTCGGACATGGCGGTTTACTTAAGGGCGGAGCGCGCCCGGCGCCTTTCACAATGTCGTGTGCTTACGGCTGGGCCCCGTCGCGCAGAAGTTTCAGGTAAATCGCATCGACCAATGCCTCGAACGAGGCATCGACGATGTTCTCGGAGACGCCGACGGTGGAATAGCGCGTGCCGCTGCCGTCCTTCGATTCCACCATGACCCGGGTGATGGCTTCGGTGCCGGCCGTCAGGATGCGCACCTTGTAATCGGTCAGTATCAGATCGGAGAGATACCCGGAGTATTTGCCAAGGTCCTTGCGCAAAGCGCTCGACAGCGCATCGACCGGGCCATGGCCGACATCGACGTTGTAGAACGTCTCGCCGTCGACGCGCACGCGCACGGTCGCTTCCGACACGGTAACCAACTCGCCATGGGCATTGTGGCGCCGCTCGACGATGACGCGGAAACGGTCGACGTCGAAATATGCCGGCACTTCGCCAAGGGCTCGGCGGGCAAGCAGCTCGAACGAAGCCTCGGCGCCATCATAGGTGTAGCCAAGGTATTCGCGCTGCTTGATG
>NZ_JBWZET010000100.1:0-10100 GCF_056722145.1 Rhizomicrobium sp.
TCGGGAAGCTGCGTGTAGCAGGTCTTGCAGTTGGTGCACTTGGCGATATTGGCGTCGTCAAACCCGACCACCGCATCGCCGTTTGCCGCCGGAGCTGCCGCCGCCGGAGCCGCAGCCGGAGCCGCGCCGCCGAGTGCCAGTCCGATGCCACCCGCCGCCGGAGCCTTCGAGGAAGCTGCCAGTTCGCTCATCGCGCGGGCGATCGAGTCGATGGCGTTTTCACGGCCGTCGACCGCTTCCTTGTACTTGGCTTCGAGGGTTTCGAGCTCGACCTTGTGGCTGGCGTCGATCATCTCGACGTTGATGCCGGCAAGGTACTGCAGGGTCCGCCAATACTTGCGGCGCTCTTCGACCAGGGCGACCAGCGTATCCGACACCTGAAGCTTGACCAGCTTCTTGTTGTCGTCGGTCGAATAGACGAAGGGCACCTTGCCGTTGCGTTCGCCGGCCGGGAGCGCCACGTATTCGGCGATTGGCAGGGCGTCGGCATTGGCCGCCAGCTTCTTGAACTGCTTCTTGAAGCGGGTTTCCGTCCGGGCAAAGTCGGCCGGGGTGTACGGCAGTTCGAGCAGCTTCATCTCGCCGTTCTCGACATGCTCAAGCGTGAAGGTCGCCCAGTCCTTGGTCGGTTCCGGGTTGCCTTCGAGGCAGAAGCGAGCATGCAGGTCCGAACCCTTCGACGGGTCATGGACGAACAGCGGGCTGATGCGGCTGTCAACCGACAGGCGCGCATGTTCCGACGAGGCGTTGTCGGCGATGCCCTGCTCACCCTGGCACGGCGTGTAGACGTCGAGGAGGGCGGGCGAGTCGTTGTGGTTGATGTAGGCGAGCACCGACTTCAGGAAGTGACCCTGGTGGGCGGTGTTCGACTGGACCACGAAGACGTTGGGGTGGAACGCGGCGATCAGGCCGAGTTCCTTGCGGCTGTCCTGCTTGCCCGAGTGGGCCGCACCGAAGCGCGCCAGGTCGGCGTCCTGACCGGTCATCGAGGCGGTGGAAGCCTGGCCGCCGGTGTTGGAATAGGCGCCGGTGTTGAGGACCAAAGCCTTGATCGGGGTGGTGGTCGACATGATGCGCGACAGGGCGCCGAAGCCGATGTCGTAGGTGGCGCCGTCGCCGCCGATGCAGAACACGCTCGGCATCAACGCCAGTTCTTCAGCCGAGAAGTCCGCCCAGGCAAAGGTCCGGAAGAACTTGTCGTGCACCGCGCCATCGTACTCGTCTTCGAGTTCGAGCTTGGCGGTCCTGAGGGCGATCACGTCGGTGGCAGCTTCGTGGGCGATGCCTTCGAAGATGCCCTTGGCGACCGCCGGGTGATCCTGGAACAGGCTGTTCACCCACGGGCTGTTGTAGGGGTTGAAGGGGAACGTCGAGGCATAAACGCTCGAGCAGCCGGTGGCATTGGCAATCACCGACGCCGACGGGCCCTTGCCCGAGGGGCCGGACTCGAAATTGTAGAGGCGCTTCTCGAGAACCGCGGTCGCCTTGGCGATGCGATCCTTGCGCGCCGCGTCGGCCACGGTGGCGGCCTTGGCGGTGAGCTTTTCGATCAGGGCTTCCAGTTCCTTGATGTGGGCCTTGCGGCGGACATCGTGGATGGCGTTGTTGGCGCTCGTCACCAGGCGGATCGCCGTCACTTCACCGCAACCGCGGCAGCCGCCGTGGCCGCCCGTCGTGGTGTAGTAGTTGTTGCGATCGAGCATGAAGCGCTTGATGTCGCCGTCGGGGGCGGTGGCGCCTTCGACGAAGCGGGCCGGGGTGTTGGCCGTGCGCGACAGGAACTCGAAGCGGGTCTGGAGGGTTTCCAGAAGTTCGCTGTCCTGATCGCGGCGGGCGAGCGCACCCGAACCGCAAACCTCGATGCATTCCATGCAGCCCGAGCACTTCCACGGATCGACGGTCACGGAGTAGAGGCCGCCCGAACCGGGGTTTTCCTTTTCCATGGCATCGAAGAAGGGCTTGGTCTTGGCAACCGGGAACACCGACAGAGCGGCGGCGAGCTTGCCGACGTTCTTCTTGAGGATGGCATTGTCGGCGGCGACCGTCTCGGCGGCAGCGGCAACGACGTCAGCAAACACCGGCGCGCCCTTGGTGGCGCGATAGGCGGTGCGGACGGCATCGGCGAGGGCCGGGACCGTTTCCTTCAGGGCTGCGATCTGCGCCGGAGCGAGGTCGAGCTGGCTGATGGCGACGTTGAGCAGGTCGCGGATGTCGTGAACCGTGTTCGGGATCGCGGCATCGGGGCAGACCAGCGTGCATTCCATGCAGCCCGTGCACAGGTCCGGCTTGTATTCCGGAACGGTGCGGCGGAAGAGGCCCTTGTCCTTGTTGGCAGCAGTGCCGGCCGGCATGAACAGGCCCGTGCCGGGCATCACCGGGGACTCGCTGATGGTGCCGTCCTTGAACGGCTGGGCAACGATTTCGTTGAAGTAGTCGGAATCGCCGAAGTTGGCCGAGGCATCCGGACGGATGACGTGGCACATCGAGGCCGAGACCGCGTTGGTCAGGCTGGCAGCCTTCGGCGGGGTCTTGTCGGCTTCGAGGTATTCCGGCGCGTCGTAGTTGACCTTCTCCGTGGCGGCGAAGGCTTCCTTGATGACGGTGAGGTTGCCTTCGACAACCGCCGCACCTTTGGCGCCGAACTTCTTCGACAGATCGTGCCGGATCTTGTCCAGCATGGCGTCCTGGCTGGCGCCGCCGACGATGCGGTCGACGTGGCCGCAGATGGCGCCGATGAAAGCGATGCCCATCATGCGGGTTTCGAGTTCCGGCGTCGGCGCGTGGGGCTTCGCAACCTTGAAGCCGTCCAGGATGAAGAACTTGATCTTCTTGTCGCGGATGAGCTTGCGGGCCGCCAGCGGGATCGACTTCCACACGTCGATCGCCGTTTCCATGCTCTGCATGATGAAGGTGCCGCCTTCGACGATACCCTTCAGCGGATTGGTGTGGGCGAACACCTTGTGGTCCGGCGAAACGACGATTTCGACATCTTCGATTTCGGCGTTCGACTGCAGCACTGGCTCAGGCGACAGCGTGATGTAGTAGTTGGTCGGCGCACCCGACTTTTCCGAGCCGTACTTCGGAGCGGCCTTGGAATGCAGCTCGAGCACGTTGGCAAGGATGTCGGTCAGCAGCTTGCCGGTGGCCATCGTGCCGTAACCGCCGACCGAGTGGAAGCGGATGCGGAAGGCGGCCTTCGGCAGCAGGTTCGGGTTGGCTTCGGTCTCGAGACCCATCAGTTCGGTCTCGGGATAGGCCGACTTCAGCTTGGCCTGCAGTTCGGCCATGCGCGGCGACGGGTTCTTGGAGAAGAACTGCGTGCCGAGATAGACCAGCGGCGCGTTGTTCTTTTCCATGTTCTTGTAGGCGGCGATCAGGTGGCGCGGCTGGGTGTCATGGGCGCCGAGGCCGAAGATCGCCGTGGTCAGCTTGGGCAGCTTGTCGAGGGCCGGAATGCCTTCGTTGGTGCCTCCCTGAGCGTTGGCGATGCCCTTCAGAAGGGCGGTGTTGACGAAGCTGGTCAGCGCGGTGACGTCGGAACGCTCGAGCACCGTGACGGCCTTCTTGCCCTTCAGCGCCGCAACGACTTCGGCTTCCGGGAACGGCTGCAGCAGCTTGATCGAGACCACGCCGACCTTCTTGCCCTGGCCGCGCAGATAATTGCAGACGGCGAGCGCATCATCGGTCACCGAGCCCATGCCGACGAGCACGATTTCGGCGTCTTCGCAGTGATAGGTCTTGATCGGGCTGTATTCGCGCCCGGTAAGCTTGGAATACTCAGCCATCGCCTCGCGGACGAAGCGCGGCACGTCGCGTACGAAGTGGGTGCGATGGTCGGCGGCGCCGGACTGGAAGTCGGGCTGGTTCTGCACCGGGCCGGTCAGGCCGGGGTTGTTGACGTCGACGAGGGCGGGAACGCGCTGGCGGGTGCCCTTCTCATAGGCGTTGACCCACTGGCGCTTGAAGGCACCGGCGAGTTCTTCCGGAACCAGGTCGGCAACCTTGGCGACGAGGGCGCCGGCATTGTCCTTCTCGACGGCATCGGCGTTCTTGTCGAGGAATTCGACGATCTTCTTGTAGCCGTCGACGGCGAAGTCGCCTTCATGCTGCGCCAGATAGCGCTTCAGCTGATAGACGCGGCCTTTGGCGCCGAACAGAAGCTCCTGCGCCACGGTCGGGCACGGGATGCGCCCCGACGGATCGCCGAGGAATTCCTTGAGGAGGTCCTTTTCCGGCATCACGGCTTCGGACAGCATGTGCGAAGTGGTGAAGCCATCGAACGCGTTGGCGACCGGGATCAGGCTGTCGGCGCTGATCTTGTAGGAGATCGCGGCGAGGTCGGCGGCTTCCTGCGGGTTGGAGCCGAACAGGATGGTGTAGCCGGCGGTGAGCAGGGCATAGACGTCGTCATGGCCCGCCATCACGTTCAGCGAGTGCTTCGACACAACGCGTGCGGCGACCTGCAAAACAAAACCGCCGGCTTTGTGACCGACGGTGACGTAGTGCGATTCGATGCCGTACAGGATACCTTGGCTCGACGACGCGTTCGAGATGTACTTGCCGCCCGTCAGCGTGGCGCCGAGAGCGCCGGACTGGGCGGAATGCTCGCCTTCCGGTTCGAAGAAGAAGGGGAGCTTGCCCCAGACGTTGACGCCGCCCTGGGCACGGAAGGCCTCGTAGATTTCGGAAATTTCAGTGGACGGAGTGATCGGATACCCGATGACGCCGCCGCATACATTGCCCATCACTTCGGCTACGGCGCCGTTACCGTGGATTACCGTAGGAATACCTGGATATTTTACGTTCATTTTTCTTCCGCCCATTGTTGTTGAGTCAGGGTTTGCGCCGATTTGGCGCACTGTTTTTATTGGCTAAGGCCGCACCGTTGCACGAAGCGCCAATGCGCCCCGCAACTACCATTCCGGCCACGTCCCCGAACATGATTTGAATCAAGTTTCCTCATGGGACGCAGACGCTTTCAGCTGTGCAGTCGCCGTGCGCATAAACCTGTCGGGATTATTCGCAATGCTACGTATTCGCGCAGCCGTGAGGCGCAAAGGCGCACCGTTTTTTCGCCATAATCTGAACCTGAACACCGTCGTCACGGATGTGTCTCATCATGGGGCGAAGGTGGTGAAAATGGCGCCGGATTCACGCCTTCTGCGGTCGTGACGAGGTAGAAGACTCCGCTCTGGCTGTAAGTGTGCTTCATTCGCATTTAATTCCGCGCAAGTGCGCAATTGCTGGGCAAATGGCCCGGGCGGTCCGGCAAAAGAAAACGGCGGCGAAGGCCGTCATGCCGTCACCGCCGTTTCCGGCCGCCACAAAGGGGTCTCGCCTACGCCTGAGGCGCGAATTTCAACGGGGGACTCGCGTGTGCCTCGGTCTTGATCTCGCCGGGAGGGGCGACGCGGTAGGCCGCCGCGATCACTAGATCATCGCGTTCGCGCCACAGGGTGAGGCCGCGCTCGCGTGCCACTGTCGATCGCCGCGACTGGCTGACGCGCAGTTTTTGTCTCGGAGTGCCTTCGCGGAAAATAACTCGGATCAACGTGCCCATCTGAAGCTCACGAACGTGTTGTTTCCTGAAGCGGATCAAACGACACCGACCCGCGGTGCGAAATTCGGGTTGCTACCTATTCCGTGGCGTTATGCGGGATCATCCCGATGCGCGTTTGGTCGCAGGAGGGCGGTTTACATCAAACCTGCGGCGTCCCGGCTGCGGCAATCGGTGCGGGAGACTTATAAGGATCGCACGACTCGATCCGGCGGAGGACTGTCATGGGCGCGAAATCCCTTCTGATACGGCTCGCTTCGCTGCTGCTGTTGGCGACGCCGGCGCTGGCCGATGCGAGCGGCGGTGGCGGCACCGCCATTTATCCGGTGATGAGCCGGTGGGCTGCCGATTGGCGCGCCCGCACCGGTGTGAAGATGAATTACCAGCCGATCGGTTCGGGTGGCGGCATCCGCCAGTCGATGGCGCGCACAATCGATTTCGGCAACACCGACGTGCCGCTGGCGCCGGCCGATCTGGACCGCGGGCACCTAGTGCAGTTCCCAATTCTTTTCATCGCCATCGTGCCGGTGGTGAACCTGCCCGGCATCGCTCCCGGCGCCTTGACGCTCGATGGGCCGACCGTGGCCGACATCTATCTCGGCAAAATCATCCGTTGGGACGCCCCCGCCATCGCCCGCCTCAATCCCGGGCTCACCCTGCCGCGGCTGCCGATCATTGTCGTCCACCGCTCTGACGCTTCCGGCACGACGTGGCATTTCACCGCCTATCTGGCGGCCGTTTCCAAAGACTGGAGCGGTTTGGTGGGGACGGGGCCGGCGGTGGCCTGGCCGACCGGCTCCGCCGCCAAGGGCAATGCCGGGGTGGTGGCCACCCTGGTCCAAACCCGCGGCGCCATCGGCTACGTCGAGTACGCCTATGCCCAGGAGAGCCGGCTTTCCTTCACCGCGCTCGTCAATGGCGCCGGTCGGCGGGTAGTGCCCGATATGGCGTCTTTCCGGGCGACCGCCCGGGTTGCCGATTTCCGCCGCCAGAACAATCCGGTTCCGGCCAACCCGCCGGGCGCTGAGAGCTGGCCATTGACTGCCCCCACCTACATGCTGCTGCATGCCGACGGGGCCGAGAACCGCCAGATCGTGCAGTTCCTGCGCTTTGCCCTGCACGACGGGCGCGCCGAGTCGGAACGGCTGCATTACGTCCCGCTGCCGGACCCGGTGGTGGCCGAGGTCGAGGCCGCCTGGGCGGCGCTGAAGCCCTAACCAGTTCCTAGGCATGACTGATTTTTCGCCAGTCCACCGCTTCACAGCCGGCCGGTTTGCGCCGTACGGTAGTCCCTTCACATGGAGTTCCCCTGCATGAACCAAGGTGCATTGGGTCGGGCGCTGATCGCGGCCGTCGCGGTCCTGTTGACGAGCGGACATTCCGCCGAAGCCCGCCGTCACCACCACGCCCCGGCCGCCGCCACCCAGCAGAGCGCCGACCAGACCGTGTTGCGGGCGAAGCTGTCGAACGGTTTGCGGGTGATTATTGTTCGCAACACACTTGCGCCGGTAGTGGCGACCTCGGTGAACTATCTGGTCGGCTCCGACGACGCCCCGGCCGGCTTCCCGGGGACACCCCACGCGCTTGAGCACATGATGTTCCGCGGCAGCGAAGGGCTCTCGGCCGACCAGCTGGCCAATATCGGCGCCATGATGGGCGGCGATTTCAACGCCAATACCCGCGGCAGCCTCACCCAGTATCTGTATACCGTGCCGGCCGAAGACCTCGACGTCGCGCTCAATATTGAAGCGCTGCGCATGAAGGATGTGTCGTCGAGCGAAGCGGAATGGTCGAAGGAACGCGGCGCCATCGAGCAGGAAGTGGCGCAGGATCAATCGGCTCCCGGCTACAAGCTGTACGAGCGGTTGCGCTCCGAACTGTTCGCCGGCACCCCCTATGAACATGACGCGCTCGGCACCCGGGCGTCGTTCGACAAGACCAGCGGCGCCGATCTGAAGGCGTTTCATCAGAAGTGGTACGCCCCCAACAACGCCATTCTGGTGCTGGTCGGCAACGTCGATCCGCAGAAGACGCTCGACAAGGTCAAGGCGCTGTTCGGTCCGATTCCGCGGCGGACGCTGCCGGCGCGGGCGCACCTCGAATTCAAGCCGGTGAAGCCGGCGATCTTCACCATCGATTCCGATTATCCCAACTACACCCGCGTCATCGCGATGCGCTTTCCGGGCCTGCAGGCGAAGGATTTTCCGGCTCTAGAAGTGCTCGCCGACGTGCTCTCCAGCCGCCGCTTCGAGCTTTACGGATTGGTGGCGCAGGGAAAGGCGCTGGGCGCCGAATTCGCCCTCGATCCGCAGGCGAAGGCGTCGGTCGCCTATGCCGCGGTGAGCTACGCGCCGGGCACCGACGGCAATGCGCTCGAAGCCCAGGTCCGCACCATCCTCGAGAAGGTCGCGCGCGACGGCGTACCGCCGGAACTGGTTGAAGCGGCCAAGCAACAGGAACGCCGCTCCACCGAGCTGCAGAAGAACTCGATCGCCGATCTCGCGTCGGTGTGGGCCGATGCGGTGGCGCTGTACGGCCTGTCGTCGCCGGACGAGGATTTGCACCGCATCGAGAACGTCACGGTCGCCGATGTCAATCGCGTCGCCCGCCAGTATCTGCATCTCGACGCCGCGATTTCGGGCCTCTTGTTGCCCAAGGGATCGGGCAAGCCGGTCGCATCTTCGGGCGGCGGCGGCATGGAAACGATCAGTCTCGGCGAAGCCAAGCCGGTGGCGCTGCCCGAATGGGCCAGCACCGCGGTCAACCGCCTCGACGTTCCCGCCTCGACCCTGGCGCCGGTGGTGTCGGTGCTGCCGAATGGCTTGAGGCTGATCGTGCAACCGTCGAAAGTCAGCGACACCGTCAGCGTGTTCGGCCACATCCGCAACCGGCCCGAGACGCAAGTCGCGGCGGGTAAGGACGGCGTCAATTTCATTCTCGGGTCGCTGTTCAACTTCGGCACCGAGAAACTCGACCGTATCGCCTTTGAAACCCAGCTTGATGCCATCGGTGCCCAGGAACGGGCCGGCAGCGATTTTTCGCTGCATGTGCTGAGCGAGGATTTCGACCGCGGCGTCGAGCTTCTGGCGCAGCACGAACTGACGCCGGCGCTGCCGCAGGCCGCGATGACGGCGGTGTTGCCGCAAATCGCCCAGTCGGTGGAATCGCGCAATCACACCCCGGGCTATCTCGCTCAGCGCGCCTTGGTGGAGGCGCTGTTCCCGCCCGACGATCCATCGCGCCGCGAAGCCACCGGCGCCAGCGTGATAGGCCTTAAGCGCGACGACGTGCTTGCCTATTACAAATCGGTGTTCCGTCCCGATATGACCACCATCGTGGTGATCGGCAATATCACGCCGGAGCGGGCCAAAGACGTGATCGGCCGCTATTTCGGCGCCTGGACAGCGGAGGGGCCGAAGCCGCTGGTCGACCTGCCGTTGGCACCGCCGAACAAGCCGGTTCAGGTCGCCGTGCCGGACGACAGCCGGGTGCAGGACAACGTCACGCTTGCCGAGACCCTGGCACTGCCGCGCACCCACGCCGATTATTACGCCCTGGCGCTCGGCAATCAGGTGCTGGGCGGCGGATTCTATTCAACCCGCCTGTCGATCGATCTGAGGAAGAACGCCGGGCTCGTCTATTCGGTGGGCTCGTCGCTGCAATCAGGCCGCACGCGCGGCAATTATTACGTCCAGTACGCCTCCGATCCCGAGAACGTCGCCAAGGCCGCGGCGATCGTGGTGCAGAACCTCAAGACGATGCAGGAAAAGCCTGTGCCGCAAGAGGAACTCGATCGCGTCAAGGCAATGGTGCTGCGCCAGCTGCCGCTCGGCGAGGCCAGCGTCGACGACATCGCCCACGGTTTCCTCGAACGCGCCGAATACGACCTGCCGCTCGACGAGCCGACCATTGCCGCCAAGGCCTACGCCGCGATGAGTGCCGCCGAAGTCCAGGCCGCCTTCGCCAAATGGATCCGTCCGGGCGATCTGGTGCAGGTGACGCAAGGCCCGGCGCCGAAGTGAGTGGGCAAATAGCGAATAGGGAGTAGCGAATAGGGGGCTTGACCGGTATGTCCAGTCAGGCCCCTTTTTTCTATTCGCTATTCGCTGACCCGCACTGTCGTGCCCGTCTTCCCCGCCGCAAGCATCGCGTCGACGAGGTGATGCACCTTCATGGCTTCGCGAGCGGTCACGCGCGGAGCGCGCTTTTGGGTGATGGCGTCGAGAAAATCGTCCCACACCGCCCGATGCAGATCGTGCGGGAAGGCCATCGGGTCGGCGCCGCCGCCCATGGTCTCCAGCGGCGGCGAGAAGTCTTCGCTGGTGCCGTCGTGGAAGCGCGCGGCATAGCCATAGCCCGACAGTACCGCAGTGCCGCCCGTGCCGATGAATTCGATCCGTTCGGCATCGCCGGGATAGTTGGCGGTGGTGGCTTCGATGACGCCGAGCGCGCCGTTCGTAAACCGTACCGCGTGCGCCGAATAGTCTTCGGTCTGCATGCGATGCACCGGCGTCGTGGTGGCGAAGCCGCAGACCTCGGCGAT
>NZ_JBWZET010000101.1:0-3294 GCF_056722145.1 Rhizomicrobium sp.
ACTCAGCCCATGGTCCCATTTTCGAGGCCGATTGACAGGCCGGGTGATCGCGCGACAGCTCGCCGCAGCAAGCGTCCCGGAATCCCTGCGGGAAGCCGCAGGCCATATCGTTGCGGCGCTGGAGGCAGGTCGGACGGTGTCGGATGTGCCGCCGGAGCTCGCCTTCCTGTTTCGGCCGAGCGTGCAACCCTACCTGACGTCCT
Organism: Rhizomicrobium sp.; assembly: GCF_056722145.1. Classification (NCBI taxonomy): domain Bacteria; kingdom Pseudomonadati; phylum Pseudomonadota; class Alphaproteobacteria; order Micropepsales; family Micropepsaceae; genus Rhizomicrobium; species Rhizomicrobium sp. The sequence continues at coordinate 204 of NZ_JBWZET010000101.1, forward strand.
GGTTGCCGCTCGATCCCGTGGCTGAATTGGCCCGTGCTTCGCGACACTCAGGGTGAGACAGCCGCGACAATCAGGATGAGATTCGGCATTGGGGTGTCGGCGGAGGGCCTTGGCCCGTAGCCGACACCCCAATGCCGGGCGCCCCGCGGGTTTGAGGGTGCGGATGGTCGCGGCCGGTCGGGGAGAATGGGGCTTTCTTCCATGGAAGGACGCCTCGTTTGCCCGGCCGCCACATCACCGATCATCAGATGAGGCTGTTCATGAGTTTCCGTCAGAACGACCCGGTACCGGTGGCCGCCGCCCGCGCCGGGATCAGCCGCGCCACGGCCTACCGCCGGCTGAATGCCGCAGCGGCGCCATCCCGCTCGCCAACTCCACGCGGCCGCCGGCGGCCCGACCCTTTGGCCGATGTCTTCGAGGTGGAGATTGTGCCGCTGCTGCGGACGTCGCCCGGTTTGCGGGCGGTCGCGGTGTTCGAGGAGATGTGCCGACGCCATCCCGACCTGGATCCCGCCGTCCGGCGCACCATGGAGCGGCGCATTCGCGCTTGGCGCGCGCTGCACGGCCCGGAGCAGGAGGTGATGTTCCGGCAGGTCCAGGAACCAGGCCGGCTGGGACTGTCCGACTTCACCGACATGGCCGATCTCGCGGTGACCATCGGCGGCGTGCCGGTCGACCACCTGCTTTACCACTTCCGGCTGCCCTGGTCGGGCTTCGAGCATGGCCACGTCGTCCTCGGCGGGGAGAGCTTCGTGGCGCTGGCCGCCGGCTTGCAAGACGCGCTGTTCCTGCTCGGCGGTTGCCCGCGCGAGCACCGCACAGACAGCCTGTCGGCTGCCTTTCGCAATCTCGACCGCGAAGCCGCGCGCGATCTCACCGTGCGGTATGAAGCGCTGTGCGATCATTTCGGTATGACGCCGACCCGCAACAATCCCGGCGTGGCCCATGAGAACGGCGCCATCGAAAGCGCCCATGGGCATTTCAAGAACGCCGTCTGCGACGCGCTGCTGCTGCGCGGCAGCCGCGATTTCGAGGATCTCGCCGCCTACCGGCGCTTCATCGCCGAGTTGTTTGGTCGCCACAACCGCCGCCGTGCCGCCCGCATCGCCGCCGAGCGCAAGCTGCTGCAACCCCTGCCGCCCCGACGCGCCAGCGATCACGAGGAGCACGTCGTTACCGTCACCTCCAGCAGCGGCTTCACCCTCAAGCGGGTCTTCTACTCGGTACCCTCGCGCCTGATCGGCCACCGCCTGCGGGTTCATCTGCACGATGACCGGCTCGAACTCTTCGCCGGCGCCGCCGCCCTGATGACGCTGCCGCGCGGCCGGCGCGACGGCGACAAGGGCGGCTACCTGGTGGATTACCACCATCTCATCGGCTCCCTGCGCCGCAAGCCGATGGCGCTGCTTAATCTCACCTACCGCGACCGGCTCTTCCCCCGTGCGGCCTATCGGCGCTGCTTCGAGACGCTGCGCGAACGGCAGGACGAGCGTGCCGCCTGCCGGATCACCGTCGCCTTGCTCGCTCTCGCCCATGACCGCGGCTGCGAAGCCGAACTCGCCGTCGCCTTGACCGCCGAACTGGATGCCGGGAGCCTGCCTGATCCCGACGCCCTCAGTGCACGCTTTGCCCCGCCCGCCACCAGCCTGCCCGATGTCGCCGTCGAGATGGTGCCGCTCACCGCCTACGACGCCCTGGTCACCGGAGAAGCGGCATGAGCGAGGCCACACTCTCAATCGACGCCGAGCGCCTGACGCTCATCCTCCACGACCTGCGGCTGCCGGCGATCAAGCACGCCTGGCGGGAGATCGCCGCACGGGCCGACAAGGAGGGCTGGCCCGCGGCGCGGTTTCTCGCCCGCCTCGCCGAGCACGAGATCGCCGAGCGTGACCGCAGGCGGGTTGAACGCCATCTCGCCGAGGCCCGTCTGCTGCCCGGCAAGAGCCTGGAGACCTTCGCGTTCGAGGCGGTGCCCATGATCTCCAAGGCGCACGTCATGGCGCTCGCTTCCGGCGACGCCTGGCTGGAGCGAGGCGACAACCTCATCCTGTTCGGCCCGCCGGGCACTGGGAAAAGTCATCTCGCCTCAGCCATCGGCCTGGCGCTCGTCGAAAACGGCTGGCGCGTTCTGTTCACGCGCACCTCGGATCTGGTTCAGAAACTCCAGATCGCCCGGCGCGAACTGATGCTGGAAAGCGCCATCGCCAAGCTCGACAAATACCACCTGCTCATCCTCGACGACATCGCCTACGTCACCAAGGATCAGGCGGAAACCTCCGTGCTGTTCGAGCTGATCAGCTCCCGATACGAACGCCGATCGCTGCTGATCACGGCCAATCAGCCCTTTGGAGAATGGGGACGGATCTTTCCAGATCCCGCGATGACTCTCGCCGCCGTTGATCGCCTCGTACACCACGCCACCGTCCTGGAGATGAACGTCGAAAGCTACCGCCGCCGCGCCGCCGTCGAACGAAAGCGCGGGCCAGGGCGGCCACCAGGCAGGGCGACAGCCAACACCCCCGTGATCCAGCCGCCCAGCGACAATCAGCCTGAGACTCAGGTCTTGCCAGCGTCAATCAAAACACCAAAATCCCAACCCGCCGCGACAATCACGTCTCATCCTGATTGACGAAAAGTCTCATCCAGATCGACGCGCTATACGTCGCCAGACATCACAGGAAGTCCCGCCCGCCCGATGCCGTCACGGCCGGAACAGGAGCACCTTGGCGTCTGGCCGAAATCGCAGAAGCACGTCCATGTCGGACACGTTGGAGCTCACGAGGACGGCTCCCTGCTCGCGGGCCGACAGGAACAGCAGAGCGTCGTTGATGAGTTCCCGCCGCCTGCCCCGCTGGCAGCACTCCTCGGCGGGCGGCAGTCCCTTCTTGGGCTTCGCGAGACCATACTGCGTCCGCGCCAGGATGCCGGACAGCATGCCCGCTTCAGCCCAGGCGGCCGGGCTAGGGGAGACGCAATCTGACAGCCGGATGGCCGCCAGCAGATGCAGCAGCGGAGGGCGGTCAGTCGGCGTCTTCGGATGAGCCGGATCGAGGATGCCGGCGCTGATGGAAATCTCCGACAACGCGACAGC
>NZ_JBWZET010000102.1:0-2258 GCF_056722145.1 Rhizomicrobium sp.
GCCGTGATCTTCGGGCGGGTTGATGTCGAGCAGCGTCGCCTGCGCCATCGGCACCAGCGCCGAGCCCGACGCGCCCTGGAGGATGCGGAACCCGATCAGCTCAGGCAGCGTGGTCGAAAGCCCGCACAGCACCGAGGTCGCGGTGAAGGCGAGGATCGACGCCAGCAGCAGCCGGCGGCGGCCGAAGCGGCTGGCGAGCCAGCCGGTCATCGGCGTGGCGATGGCGAGCGCGATGATGTACGAGGTCAGCACCCAGACGATCTGCTCGCGCGAGGCGGACGTCGTGCCCTGCATGTGCGGCAGCGCAACATTGGCAATGGTCGTGTCGATCTGGTTCATGATCGCCGACGCCATCGAAAACAGCACGATCAGGCGGCGTTGCGCGGGGGGAGGATAAGTGTCGGTCATCTCGCCGCTGCTTCCTTGCCCCAGCGGGGGCAGTCCGTCGACCCCGAAGGCGTGCGCGTGGGCGATGGCAGCACCGATCACGTAACAAGCAGTGCGACATTTTGGCAACGTTTTCCGAAATGCGTACGAATTCGAATTCAAGCGATTGAATCGCGCCTTGCGCAACCGCCCGCACTTTGCCAGAGGGCAATTGTCCGGGCCGCCGGGGTAATCGATTCGCGGCCGGCAAGGTTTCCTGTTTCAAGAAGTCGACATGGAGAGGGCAATGAAGCGACTTGCAATTCAATCGTGTGCATCGATGCTCGTGCTGGCCGTCGCCAGCATGGCCGCACCCGCGTTCGCGCAAACCGCACCGGCAGCAGGCGATAACGGCGGCGGTGACTCGCTTTCCGAAATCGTCGTGACCGCGACGCCGGGCAATCGCTCGAAGCTCGACACTTCGGTGTCGATCTCGTCGGTCGATGCGTCGATCGTCAAGGATTTCCACCCGATGTCGGAAGGCGACATGCTGCGCCTGCTGCCGGGTCTCCAGCCCAACATCTCGGGCCCGGGCGGCAACGGCAACTTCGCCGTGCGCGGCCTGCCTGTCGCCACCGGCGGCGCCACTTTCGTCCAGCTCCAGGAAGACGGGCTGCCGACCGTGCTCTATGGCGACATGCAGTTCGGCAACAACGACTACTGGACCAAGTCCAGCCCCACCGATGAGCGCATCGAGGCGATCCGCGGCGGCACCGCCGCGACGCTGGCAAGCCAGGCGCCTGGCGCGGTCATCAACTACATCAGCAAGACCAGCCGTTCGGAAGGGGGATACATCCAGCTCGAGAAGAACCTGACCTACGATTACACCAAGGCCAGCTTCCTCTATTCGGGCATCGTCAACGACAGCACCTACTACAACATCGGCGGCTACTACGATGTCGGCCACGGCCCCTGGCACACCGGCTACAACCTCAGCAATTCCTACCTGATCAAGGGCAACATCACCAAGGAATTCGCCGACAACAAGGGCTACTTCCGCCTGCTGTTCAAGGCGCAGGACACCCGCGAGCCCAATACCCAGGGTGGCCTGATCTGCGGCAATCTCTCCGGCGGCCAGGTTTCGAACCTGTCCACCTGCCCGGGCTTCGATGCGCGCAAGGCCTCGAATTTCTCGGTATACAACACCAACGTCAACTACATCAGTTATGACAGCGGCGGTTACGCCCAGCAGCCGCTCGACGGCATCACCACCAAGGGCCAGTCGATCCAGGCGCAGTTGCACTACAAGTTCGACAATGGCCTGACCGTCGACGACAACGCCCGCTACTCGAGCCTGAGCGGCGGTTTCGCCTCGAACTTCCTCAGCGTCGGCGCGCTCAGCAGCCTGATCGGCAGCAAGGTCAACGGCGTGACCGTGAACCGCGCTGTCTATTCGGCCGGCCCCAACAAGGGCAAGGACGTGGCGGAGGCCTATTACGACAACAACGTCGAGGTCTACACGCGGATCCGCGACGTAGGCAGCTTCGCCAACGACCTGAAGCTGAGCTGGAACGGTGACGTCAGCGGCATCAAGACCAGCCTCACCGGCGGCTGGTTCTACATGAACCAGAAGATCGCGATGGACTGGCACCCGAACCAGTTCAACTCGTCGATCACCCCGAACTCGTCGCCGATCGACCTGCTCGACTCCGCCGGCAACCTGCTCAGCGCCAATGGCTTCACCGGCTACAACAACAACTGGGGCGGCTGCTGCGCACGTACCTACGACTACAGCTTCACCGACAACGCGGCCTATGCCGACCTTATCCTCGATGCCGGCAAGTTCGAGCTCGACGCCTCGATCCGCCACGACATCAACCACGGGTCGGGTT
>NZ_JBWZET010000103.1:0-7730 GCF_056722145.1 Rhizomicrobium sp.
CGAGCGTGCGGGTTTCACCGGGCGAACGGACTGTGCCTGTCAGCGGCCGAATGAACCCGGCCGCTCTGCTGGCGCCCCGTTCGCGGAGGGCCCTCCCCGAACGAGCGGACTTGCGAAAGCCAAGCCCGCTCTCGGCATATTTAAGAGGGCTCACGCGGAGGCTGGGTGCAGGCGAAAATGTCGGGCCGGGTCGGGATGAAAATCAGCGGTCCCGCTTGGCACGCTCGCTCCGCGACTCCGCGTCTCCGCGTGAATCCCTTCTTACTTCTCCTTCACCGGCACCAGCGCTCCCAGCCCGTTCGCGGCCGGATCGGGCAGCGCGACGCAGGATCGTCCCGAGCAGACGATGGCGTTGACGGTGTCGTAGGGCGCCACGCCGGTGGTGCGCAGATCGGCCCGCGACTGGATTTCGTCGCCGCCCGCGATCCGCCCCAGCGCATAGGCGATCGCCGCTGCACCGTTGGGGCCACCGGCGCCGGCACCGGCCAGCACCGCCGGATCGTCGGCCCGGCGCGCCGCGATGATCGGCGTCAGGAAGGCGCTGGCGAGACCGGACGCGCCGGCACTCGGGGCCTTCGCCAGGGTCACGCCGGTGCCGCGCACCGTGTGGCCGGAACCGAACGGGCCGTTCATGGTCACGGCGCAGGCGACCGCCTGGCCGCGGGCATCCATCGCCGCAAAGCCGGTGGCGCCGAGGTCCTTGGGCAGCTCGCCGACATGATAATCCTTCAGCGACTGCTTCACCGCCCACACCACCGAGGCCTGCAGGTCGCGGGCGCCGACGCTGTTCGCCTGGGCCCGCGCAAGGTTGTCGATCAAGACGCCGGCAAAGGCGCCCGCCCCGACCTTGCGCGCCGGCAGGAAGACGTAATCGGAGCCGATCTGGGTCACCTGCGGCGTCGCGCGCTGGGCGCGGATGGTGGCGAGATCGGCCTTGGTGACCGTGCCGCCTTCGCTGCCGGCATAGGTCGCGATGCGCTCGCCGATCGCGCCCGTGTACAGCGCATCGGGCCCGCTGACGCGGATCGCCGCCAGCGTTTCGGCGAGATCGGGATTGGCGACGACCACGCCGGCCGTCTTGGGCTTGCCGGTTTCGTCCATGTAGACCGCCGACAGGCCGGCATCGAGGCGAATGACGTCGCCCGCTTCGGCCAGGCGCATCGCCATCGCTTTCGAGATCGGCACGCCGGTGCGCGCCATCACCTCGCCGGGCGACACCACCTTCTGCCACGGCAACGCCCCGAAGGCACCCTGCATCAGGGCGAAGCCGCGCACGTTGGCGGGCACCGCATAGGCGCCGGCCTGGGCCGCATCGGGGGCTTCGAAATCGATTTCCTGCGTCGTGTTCTTGGCCGGATCATGGACGATGCAGAGGCCGCCGCCGCCCAGCCCGGCCGCCACCGGATAGGTCACCGCGAGGGTAAAATACATCGCCGTGGCGGCATCGACGGCATTGCCGCCCTGCCCCAGGATCGCCGCGCCGGCTCGGACGGCAAACGGCTCGTCGCCGACCACCAGGGCGCCGGTTGTGCCCGGCGAGCTGCTCGACAGCCCGACCGTGTCGCCGATACCGCCGATGTCGAATGAACATCCGGCCAGAAGGAGCATGCCGGCCACACCGGCTAAGGCGCGAGAATACAACATGAATTGCCCGTAATCCTTGGCTGTTGTCGAATTCACTTGAGGCCCGCCCTCCGTTGACGCAAGCACGTCGCGAACCTACCGTCGTGGGCCTAAGAGGAGAGTTCAAGCGTTGGCAATTTGCAACCCTCTGCACTGGTTTCGTGGCCGTAGATTTGTCTCGGCCCGTACCGGCCGTCTGGTGTCGTTCGCGATCGGTTTCTTCGGTGCGTTCTGGCTCCAGATCGCCCCCGCCGCGGCGCAAGGCATCGACCTGTTGCAGGACACCGAGACCGAACGGCTGCTGCGCTCCTACGAGGAGCCGATCCTCGGCGTCGCCGGCATCGATCCCAACGCAGTCAAGATGTACATCGTCGGCGACACCTCACTGAACGCCTTCGTAGCCGAGGGTCAGAACATTTTCGTCAATACCGGCCTGTTCATTCAGCTCAAGACTCCCAACGAGCTGATCGGCGTCTTGGCGCATGAGACCGGGCACATGGCCGGCGGCCATCTCAGCCGCGGCTCCGAGGCCATCGCCAAGGCCGAGATTCCGATGCTGCTGTCGATGGCGCTCGGCATCGGCGCGGCGGTGATGGGCGCCGGCGAAGCCGCCATGATCCTGATGGGGGTGGGCCAAAGCGCCGCAGAGGCCCAGTTCTTCCAGTTCAGCCGCGTCCAGGAGGCCACCGCCGACCAGATGGGGCAGAAGTACCTGCGCGCCACCCACCAGTCCGGCCAGGGCATGGTCAACGTGTTCGAGCGCATGGCCAATGAAGAGGCCATGATGGTGCGCCATCCCGAGCGCTTCGCCACCGACCACCCGTCCAGCCGCGAGCGCGTCGAGAACCTGCGCACGATCGCCGACGCCTCGCCCTATCGTGACGTGCCCGACAGCCCGCAGGCGATCCACGCCTTCGAAATGGTCAAGGCCAAGATCATCGGCTTCCAGCTGCCGGTGCAGGACGTGCTCTACCGCTATCCGGTGTCCAACAAGAGCGCCCCGGCGCGCTACGCCCGCGCCATGGTCTACATGCGCCAGCCCAACCTTCCCAAGGCGCTGGAAGAGATCAACAGCCTGATCAAGGAAGAGCCCAAGAACCCGTTCTTCTACGAGGTGCTCGGCCAGATCTACGTCTCGATGAGCCAGCCGGTGAAGGGGATCGGACCCTACCAGCAGAGCGTCAATCTGATGCCGGATGCGCCCCAGCTTCGGGTGGCGCTCGCCGCCGCCCAGGTCGCCACCGGCCAGAAGCCGATGGAGCTGCAAGCCGTCGCCAACCTCAAGATCGCGATGCAGCAGGACACCGAGAACCCGTTCGGCTGGTACGAGATGGCCCAGGCCTATAGCGACCTCGGCAACAACGCGATGGCCGACCTCGCCACCGCGGAGCGCTATTACACCGTTGGGGACTTGCGCAAGGCGGGGGTTTTCGCCATCCGTTCGCGCCAGAAACTCGCCAAGGGTTCGCCCGATTGGGAACGGGCCAACGACATTCTCGCCATTGCTGCGTCCCAACTGAAGCAGCAGCGGGGCAATTGAAAGACCAGGATCGATGCCGGAACGCTTGAAGACCGCCGCTCTGGGAGGCCTGATCGGTGCCGCCCTCGCCGTTGCCGTCATGGCGGCGGCCGTTGCCCTGCACATCGTGCCGGCGGCGACCGACGCGCGGATGCAGTCCTACCTGCTCGCCCATCCCAAGCTGGTGCTGCAGATGCAGGCCCTCGCCGAAGAGCAGGCTGCCGCCGAAGCGCGCCAGGAACAGGCCGACAAGCTCAAGGCGATCGGTGCCAGCAAGCTGCTCGATCCCAAGGTCGGATTCGTCACCGGCCCGGCGAACGCCAAGAACACCTTCGTCGAGTTCTACGACTACAATTGCGGCCATTGCCGCAACACCTCGGCGCTGGTGAAGGCGTTCGTCGACAAGCACAAAGCCGACACCCGCTTCGCCTTCATCGAATTCCCGATCTTCGGCGATGCCTCCACCATGGCGGCGCGCGCCTCCATCGCCGCGCACCAGCAGGGCGACAAATTCCTCGCCCTGCACTTCGGCTTGATGGCGGAAAGCGGCGCCGTCGACGAAGCGCTGCTGCTGCAGGTGGCGAAGAAGAACGGTCTCGACGTGATGAAGCTCGCATCCGATCTCAATGCGCCCGATACCGACAAGGCGCTGCTCGCCGGCTTCCGCATGGCGCGCGAACTGAAGTTCAACGGCACGCCGATGTTCATCATCAACGGCCAGGTCCACGAAGGCGAACTCACCGAAGCGGATTTGAAGAAGCTGGTGAAGTAGAGCGAATAGCGAATAGCGAATAGCGAATAGCGAATAGAAAAAGGGGCCTGACTGGATGAACCGGTCAAGCCCCTACTCCCTACTCCCTACTCGCTACTCGCTACTCGCTATTCGCCTCAGATCAACCCCGCCAGCGGGCTCGAGGGATCGGCGTAGCGCTTTTTCGGCATGCGGCCGGCAAGATAGGCGAGTCTGCCCGCCTCCACCGCATGGCGCATCGCGGCAGCCATCATCACCGGGTCCTTGGCTTCGGCGATGGCCGTATTCATCAGCACCGCGTCGCAGCCGAGTTCCATCGCCACCGCCGCATCCGAGGCCGTGCCGACGCCGGCATCGACGATCACCGGCACCGTGGCCTCTTCGATGATCATGCGGATGCCGACCGGATTCTGCACCCCGAGGCCTGAGCCGATCGGCGCCGCGAGCGGCATGATCGCGCAGGCGCCCATCTCCTCCAGCCGCTTGGCGATCAGGGGATCGTCGCTGCAATAGACCATCACCTGGAACCCCTCCTTGATCAGGAGTTCGGTCGCCCGGATGGTTTCAATCATGTTGGGGTAGAGGGTCTTCTTGTCGCCCAGCACTTCCAGCTTGACCAGCGTCCAGCCGCCCGCCTCGCGCGCCAGCCTGAGGGTGCGGATGGCGTCCTCGGCCGTGAAACAACCGGCGGTGTTGGGCAGGTAGGTGTATTTCTTGGGATCGACAAAATCGACCAGCTTCTCGGAGCTGTTGTCGGTCAGGTTCACCCGGCGCACCGCCACCGTCACCATTTCGGCGCCCGCAGCCTCGGCGGCGGCGGCGTTCTGGGCATAGGTCTTGTACTTGCCGGTGCCGATGATGAGTCGCGATTTGAACGTCCGCCCGGCAATCACCAGCGGCTTGTCGACCGGACGGGGCGCCGGCTCGGGGGCATTGCCGCCGCCGATGAAGTGCACGATTTCCAGGCGATCGCCGTCAGCCACCGTGATATCCTTGTATTGCGACCGCGGCACGACCTCCAGGTTGCGCTCGAGCGCGATTTTGGCCGGGTCGAGGCCCATTTGGGTGACCAACTCGGTCAAGTTGACCGAACCGTTCAGTTGGCGCGTTTCGCCGTTGATAGTCACTGTCAAAGCCATAAAGCCTGTTCCCGATTGATGTTTGCGGAAGAGGGATTGCCCAGTATAAGGCGAATCCGAACCGGTTACGGAGCCTTTCTTGCCCAAGGCGATATATGTCCTCAACGGCCCCAACCTCAACCTCCTGGGGACAAGGGAGCCGGAAATTTATGGCCGCACCACGCTCGCGGACATCGGCGACATCGCCGCCGCGGAAGCCCAGGCGCATGGCCTGGAGGTAGTATTCCGACAATCCAACCACGAAGGCGAGCTGGTGGAGTGGATCCACGAGGCGCGGGACAAGGCCGCAGGCGTCATCATCAACGCCGGCGCCTATACCCACACCTCGGTGGCGATTCATGACGCCTTGCGCGCCCTCGACTGCCCAATCGTGGAGGTGCACCTGTCGAACACCTTCGCGCGGGAAGAGTTCCGCCACCATTCGCTGATCAGCCCTGTGGCCAAGGGCCTGATCGTCGGCTTTGGTGCCAACAGTTATGTGCTTGCCGTGGACGCGCTGGCGTCCCTGATCGAAGAGGACGCCGAATGAACATGAAGGATGTCAAATCCATCGGAGCCCGCATTCCCCTCGGAAAAAAGGTCATGCCGAACATCGATTCCTCCGCGATCCGCGAACTGGCGGAGCTGCTTTCCGAAACCGGCCTGACCGAGATCGAGATCGAACAAGGCGGCGCCCGCCTGCGCGTGGCGCGCCAGGTGACGACCTCCTACGTGACCGGCGCCCCGGTGGCCGCCGCTGCTGCTCCGGCTTCCACCGCCGAGGCCCCCGCCCCGGCGAAGCCGAAAGGCCCGCCGGCCGGCGCCGTGCCGTCGCCGATGGTCGGCACCGTCTACGTTTCGCCCGAACCGGGCAAGCCACCGTTCGTCAAGGTCGGCGACAAGGTGTCGGAAGGCGACACCATCCTCATCGTCGAGGCGATGAAGACCATGAACCCGATCGCCGCGCCCAAGTCCGGCACGGTGACCGATATCTGCGTCCACGACTCCGAGCCGGTCGAGTTCGGCCAAACCCTGCTCGTCATCGCCTGATGTTCGACAAAGTCCTCATCGCCAATCGCGGCGAGATCGCGCTTCGCATCATTCGCGCCTGCAAGGAGATGGGCATCGCCACCGTGGCGGTGCATTCCACCGCCGACGCCGAAGCCATGCATGTCCGGCTGGCCGACGAGAGCGTCTGCATCGGTCCGCCGCCGACTTCGCAGAGCTATCTCAACATTCCCGCGATTATCGCGGCGGCCGAAATCACCGGCGCCCAGGCGATCCATCCCGGCTACGGCTTCCTCTCCGAAAACGCCCGCTTCGCCGAGATCGTCGAGGAGCACAACCTCACCTTCATCGGCCCGACGCCGGAGCACATCCGCGTCATGGGCGACAAGATCGTCGCCAAGCAGACGGTCAAAGAGGCCGGCATTCCAACGGTTCCCGGTTCCGAGGGCGCCATCGCCAGCGAAGAAGACGCGCTGAAAATCGCCGATGCCATGGGCTACCCCGTGCTGATCAAGGCGACGGCGGGCGGCGGCGGCCGCGGCATGAAGGTGGCGACCAAGCGCGAAGAACTGTCCTTCGCCCTCTCCACCGCCAAGGCCGAAGCCAAATCCGCCTTCGGCAACGACGCGGTCTACATGGAGAAATATCTCCAGACGCCGCGCCATATCGAAGTCCAGGTCCTCGCCGACAGCCAGCGCCATGTCGTGCACCTCGGCGTCCGCGATTGTTCGCTGCAGCGCCGGCATCAGAAGGTGTGGGAGGAAGCGGGCAGCCCCGCCCTCAACGACCAGCAGCGCGAAGACATCGGCGGCATCGTTACCCGGGCGCTGGAAAAGCTCGGCTATCTCGGCGCCGGCACCATCGAGTTCCTCTATGAGGACGGCAAGTTCTACTTCATCGAAATGAACACCCGCCTGCAGGTGGAACATCCGATCAGCGAGGCGATCACCGGCGTCGACATCGTGCGCGAGCAGATCCGCATCGCCGCCGGCCTGCCGCTGTCGATGACCCAGGACGACATCGTGTTTTCCGGCCACGCCATCGAGTGCCGCATCAACGCCGAGAACGCCTTCACCTTCCAGCCCTCGCCGGGCCTGATCAAGCAGTTCCATGTGCCGGGCGGATTGGGCGTGCGGTTCGACAGCCACATCTATTCCGGCTATCGCATCCCGCCCTATTACGACAGCCTGACCGGCAAGCTGATCGTCCACGGCAAGACCCGCAACGAAGCCCTGATGCGCCTGCGCCGCTCGCTCGACGAGCTGGTGGTGGACGGCATCGAGACCACCATTCCGCTGTTCCAACTGCTGGTGCGCGAGCCCGACATCATCGACGGCAACTACAACATCCACTGGCTGGAACACTTCCTGGCGAAGAAGAACGCCTGACGCCCCTTTAAATATGCCGAGAGCGGGCCTGGCTTTCGCAAGTCCGCTCGTTCGGGGAGTGCCCTCCGCGAACGGGGCGCCAGCAGAGCGGCCGGGTTCATTCGGCCGCTGACAGGCACAGTCCGTTCGCCCGGTGAAACCCGCACGCTCGAGACACTTCCGCATTCAGCCGCAGCTTCGCCGGTCTCGATTGTATGATACGCACGCGAGCTGCGTATCCTGGGTCCGTTATGTCTCGCGTTGCTCGGCGGGTCGTGAGAGGCGCGACCTTTCTTCACCGCTCCAGTGTCTGCTTGCTCCATCCAGAATTGCACGCACAGGAT
>NZ_JBWZET010000104.1:0-4091 GCF_056722145.1 Rhizomicrobium sp.
CGGCGAGCGAAGTCATCGCCGTCTCGATCGGCCGGCGCGAAGCCGGCGACACGCTTCGTACCGCGCTCGCCATGGGTGCCGACCGCGGCATCCTGGTGATCGCCGACGGCGACGTCGAACCGTTGGCGGTCGCCAAAATCCTCCGAGCGATTTGCGTCGAAGAGCAGCCCGGCCTCGTCCTCGCCGGCAAACAGGCAATCGATGATGATTGCAGCCAGACCGGTCCGATGCTGGCGGCCCTCCTCGACTGGGCGCAAGCGACCCGTGCCCATACGCTCGCGATCGAGGGCGAGACCGCCATCGTCGAACGCGAAATCGACAACGGCCTGCAGACCGTGACGCTGAAACTCCCGGCCGTCGTCACCACCGATCTCAGACTCAACGAGCCGCGCTATGCGTCGCTCCCCGGCCTGATGAAAGCCAAGAAGAAACCGATCGTGGCGAAGACCGCGGCCGCGTACGGCGTCGACACCACGCCGCGACTGACGGTGCTGTCGGTCACCGAACCCGCAGCGCGGCCGGCCGGCATCTAAGTGAAAACGGTCAGCGAGCTGGTCGATCACCTGGCAGCGGCCGGAGTGATCTGATGGCCAGCCTGGTTCTCGCCGAACACGACAACCGCCATCTCGCCGACGCCACGGCCAAAACAGTGACCGCGGCGCTGGCGCTGGGCCACGAGGTGCAGGTGCTGGTCGCCGGTCACAATTGTGCCGCCGTCGCCGCCGCCGCCGCGCGCCTCGCGGGCGTGGCAATGGTGCTCTGTTGCGATGATCCGCTTTACGCCCATGGCTTGCCCGAGCCGCTGACGGCGCTGCTGGTCCCACTCGCTGCCGATTTCGACGCGGTGCTGGCGCCGGCGACCTCGACCGGCAAGGCGGTGCTGCCGCGGCTCGCCGCCCTCCTCGATGTGGCCCAGATTTCCGAGATCACCAAAGTGGTGGCGCCCGACACCTTTGAGCGGCCGATCTATGCCGGCAGCGTCATCCAGACGGTGAAGGCGCCGCCGGGGAAATTGGTGCTCACGGTTCGCGCCACCGCCTTTGCTGCAACCGCAACGAGCGGGCCGGTGCCGATCACGCGCTGCGCCGCCGGACCCGATCCGGGGCTTTCGGCCTTCGTGGGTGAGACACTTTCGCAATCTGGGCGGCCGGAGCTGACCACCGCCAAGATCGTCATCGCTGGTGGCCGCGGGTTGCAGTCGGGCGACAATTTCAAGCTCCTGGAGAAGATTGCCGACCGTCTCAAGGCGGCGATCGGGGCCTCGCGCGCCGCCGTCGATGCCGGTTTCGTGGCCAACGACTGCCAGGTCGGACAGACCGGAAAGGTTGTTGCGCCAGAGCTTTACATCGCGGTCGGCGTGTCGGGGGCGATCCAGCATGTGGCCGGGATGAAGGAGGCCAAGACCATCGTCGCCATCAACCGGGACGAGGAGGCGCCGATCTTCAAGCTCGCCGATGTCGGGCTGGTCGCCGACCTGTTCCAGGTGCTGCCGGAAATCGACGCAGAGTTGGCCAAGCGGGGCTACAATTGAATGCGGCGCGCACCTGGGGTAACCGGTTTCGCGCGCCGGGGGCGCCAACGAGGAATACCATGACCATCGAACGCATCGGAATTGTCGGCGCCGGCCAAATGGGTAGCGGTATCGCCCATGTCCTGGCGCTGGCCGGATACGGCGTCATCGTGGAGGACCTGAACCAGGAGGCGCTCGACAAGTCGCTGGCGCTGATCCGCAAGAACATGAGCCGGCAGGCCGCCCGCGCCCTGATCCAGGATGGCGACATCGAAGCGGCGCTCGGCCGCATCCAGACGGTGGTGGGGCTTGATGGCCTCAAGGACTGCGATCTGGTGATCGAAGCGGCGCTCGAAGACGAAGCGCTGAAGAAGGCGATCTTCCAGGAACTCGCCGCCCTTCTGAAGCCCGAGGCGATCATCGCCACCAACACCTCGTCGATCTCGGTAACGCGGCTGGCCGCCGCCTCGGGCCGCGCCGAACGCTTCATCGGCCTGCACTTCATGAATCCGGTGCCGGTGATGCAGCTGGTAGAGGTGATCCGCGGCATCGCCACCGACGACGCCACCTATCAGGCCGCGCTCGAACTGGTGAAGCGGATCGGCAAGACCGCCGCCTATGCCGAGGATTTCCCCGCCTTCATCGTCAACCGCATCCTGCTGCCGATGATCAACGAGGCGGTCTATACGCTGTACGAAGGCGTCGGCAACGTCGAAGCCATCGACACCGCGATGCGGCTCGGCGCCAACCACCCGATGGGCCCACTGCAGCTCGCCGACTTCATCGGCCTCGACACCTGCCTCGCGGTGATGCAGGTGCTGTATGAGGGCCTCGCCGACTCCAAATATCGGCCCTGCCCACTCTTGGTGAAATACGTCGAGGCCGGCTGGCTGGGGCGCAAAACCGGCCGCGGCTTCTACGACTACCGCAGCGACCACCCGGTGCCGACGCGGTAAGACCTTGATTTTTGCCGCCAGATGTATATCCTTTGGATATACAGATGGAGTGCCATGGTCACGCAAATTGCAAAATGGGGCAATAGCTTAGGCATTCGCGTGCCGCGCGACGTTGCGGCCCGGCTAGGGCTTAGCGAAGGCACCCGTGTCGAGATCGAGGCGCATGCCGACCGTCTCGTGATCACCAAAGCCGCGCGCCGGTTTACCCTCGAAGAACTGCTTGAAGGCATGACGGTGGACCGTCAACATCCCGCCATCGCTGATGACGACCCGCGCGGGTCCGAGGCTTTGTAGCGGCCATGGAGTTACCCGATCGCGGCAGTCTCGTCTGGCTCGAATTCACGCCCCAAGCCGGTCGGGAACAAGCCGGACGGCGGCCGGCGATCGTGCTCACCACCCGCGGGTATCATGAGCGGTCCGAGCTGGCGGTGGTTTGCCCGATCACGACGACGGAACGTGGCTGGCCGATGGAGGTGAAACTGCCGGACGGTTTGCCGGTGTCGGGCGTCGTTCTCGTCGACCAGATACGCAGCGTCGATCGCGAGGCGCGCTTCCTGAAAATCGCCGGCGAGGCGCCGCGCGACGTGCTTGACGCGATTGACGCAAGACTGGCGCCGTTTCTGGGCTTATAGGCAGAGATTCTATTTGGGCTTGATAGCGCGCAAATGCGTCTTCACGCGCACGGTTTTGTACGCACAAAGAGTTCCTTTGATTTTCACTTTCCTGTTGCCACCCTTAACCACTGCCGTGTAGTTGCCTTTGGGTCGCATCTTGTCTCCCTGCTACTTTTCAACCACCTTTTTCAGATACGCCACCGACTCCGGCTTCGACCATTCCGGGGCGCCTTCCGCGCGGGCAATTTCGTTGCCTTCGGGGTCGATCAGGGCGGTCATCGGCAGGCCGTAGCCGCCGAAGGCGCGCAGCAGCTGGGCCTCGCTGTCGACATAGGTGTGCAGCGTGCCGGCGCCGTGCCCGGCCAGGAAGCCCTGGGCGTCGGCCTGGCCTTCGCGGCCGACATCGACCGGCACCACCACAAAGCGGTCCGGCGGCAGCGCGGCCTGCAGGTCGGCGAGTGCCGGCAACTCCTTGACGCAGGGCCCGCACCATGGCGCCCACAGGTTGAGCAGGACGTATTTGCCCTTGAACTGATGCAGATTCACCACCCGCCCGCCGGGGCCGGTAAAGGCCACTTCCGGCGCCGCCTGGGGCTTGTCAGCCAGCTTCAAGGGGCTGAGCGAGGCCGGAGGCGCGTGGACAGTCGTGGCTGTCATCCCATATAGAACGGCCAGCAGCAGCAATGCCGCGCCAGCTAGGGTCGCAAAGACGAGAAGGCGGGGTTTGGTCACGGACGTCTCATGAGCGCGAATAAAATGTGGGGCGGCCGCTTCGAAGGCGGCCCGGCGAAAATCATGGAGGAGTTTACCCCCTCCATCGGCTTCGACCAACGCCTGGCGGGCGAGGATATCACCGGCAGCCGCGCCCATGCGCGCATGCTGGCGAACCAGGGCATCATCACCAAGGCGGATCTCTCCGCCATCCTGGCCGGCCTCGACACGGTGGAAGCGGAGATCCGCGACGGCAAGTTCGAGTTCAAGCGCAGTCTCGAGGACATTCACCTCAACATC
>NZ_JBWZET010000105.1:0-16862 GCF_056722145.1 Rhizomicrobium sp.
TCGCCATAAGCCCTGAGCGCGGCCGGGCTCAGCGACGACGACACCATCGTCAGCGCCTCGATGTCCTGGCGCCTGAGCCCGCGAATCTGCACGCCGGTCGGCACGCCGTTGGCATCGACCGCCGCGAAACCCTGCACGATCGGCGAGACATGGGTGACGCCCGGCACCTTGGCAACCCGCGCTGCCAGCGCATCGTAATCGGCGATCGGCTGGCCGGCGTACGCCTGCACCGTGATGTGGCCGTTGATGCCGAGAATGCGGCCCATCAAATCGTGGCGGAAGCCGTTCATCACCGCCATGACGATGATCAGCACCGCCACGCCGAGCGCGATGCCGACCAGCGAGATGATGGAAATGACGGAAATGAAACTCTCCGCCCGCTTGGCGCGCAAATAACGCAAAGCCAGCATCCATTCGAACGGCGCAAACAGGCGGGTGGGTGTCATAGAGAATCCAGCATGGCGGCGAGCGCCGCATCAAGCGACGGCAGGTCCTCGCGGATGGTGAGGATCACGCGCTCGTCAAAAGACATCAAACAGCCCGCCTTCTGCGACGGCCTTGAGCCGTTTGCCGGGTTTCAGGGCGTCGCGGCGCACGACCAGATCAACCCGACGACCGAGAATGGCGGTCAACTCGAACTGAATGCCGCCGACATCGAAGGCGCTGAACAAGGCCTTGCGGCCGCCCGGCCCTTCATCGAGATCGACCATCAGGTCAACGTCGCTTTCGGGCCCGGCGGTGCCGTGCGCCACCGAACCGAACAGATAGGCGTGCACGACCCCCAGCGCTTCCAGCCGGGGCCGGCTCTGGTGCAGGCGGTCGATGACGTCCGAACGGTCCATGCTCCACTATACCTCAGCCTGGGGTCACGCCTAGGCAGCCGAGATTACGGTTTGGCAAACCGGTTCACGACCTCGGCGGCGGAGAGTTCTTCTTTGATGCCGGTCTTGCGATTCTTGACCTCAATCACGCCCTTGTCGAGGCCGCGCGGGCCGACCACCACCTGCCACGGGATGCCGATCAGTTCGGCGGTGGCGAACTTGGCACCGGGGCGCTCGTCGCGGTCGTCGTAGAGCACCTCTTTGCCGGCGGTTTCCAGCTTGGCATAGAGATCGGCGCAGGCCGCTTCGGTCTTGGCATCGCCGGTCTTGAGATTGATCAGCGCGATGTCGAACGGCGCCACCGGTTCCGGCCAGATGATGCCGGCGTCGTCGTGGCTGGCTTCGATGATGGCGCCCAACAGACGCGACACGCCGATGCCGTACGAGCCCATTTCCACCGGCACATCCTTGCCGTCGGGGCCGGTGACGTTGGCCTTCATCGGGGCGGAATACTTGGTGCCGAAATAGAAGATCTGGCCGACTTCGATGCCGCGCGTGGACATGCGGCGCTCTTCCGGCACTTCCGTCTCGAAGCGCGCCTGATCGTGGACGTCGCTGGTGGCGGCATACATGGCTGAGCGGGCCTGCACGATCGGCGCGAGATCGCCGTCGAAATCGGTATCGGCGGGCGGGATCGGCATCTCCAGCAGGTTCTTGTCGAGATAGACTTGGCTCTCGCCGGTATCGGCCAGGACATGGAATTCGTGGGAAAGGTCGCCGCCGATCGGGCCGGTGTCGGCGCGCATCGGAATCGCGGTCAACCCCATGCGGTCGAAGGCGCGCAGGTAGGCGACATACATTCTATTATAGGAGCGGCGCGCCGCCTCCTTGTCGATGTCGAAGCTGTAGGCGTCCTTCATCAGGAATTCGCGGCCGCGCATGACGCCAAACCGCGGGCGGACTTCGTCGCGGAATTTCCACTGGGTGTGATAGAGGTTCAGCGGCAGCGCCTTATAACTCCGCACATAGGCGCGGAAAATGTCGGTGACCATTTCCTCGTTGGTCGGCCCGTAGAGCAGTTCGCGCTCGTGACGGTCGGTGATGCGCAGCATCTCGGGGCCATAGGCGTCGTAGCGCCCACTCTCGCGCCAGAGGTCGGAGGACTGCAGCGTCGGCATCAGGATTTCCACTGCGCCGGCCCGGTTCATCTCCTCGCGCACGATCTGCTCGATCCGGCGCAGCACCCGATGGCCGAGCGGCAGCCAGGCATAGATGCCGGCGGCCTCCTGGCGGATCATGCCGGTGCGCAGCATCAGCCGGTGCGACACGATCTGCGCCTCGGAGGGCGTTTCCTTGAGGACGGGGAGAAAGAAGCGGGAAAGGCGCATTTTCAGGTTCCTGGCGAAGCGAGCGCCCTACATAAGCGTAGCTGCGCCCCGGGGCAAATGGACCGATGGCCGCCTAGCCCGCCCAGTTTTCGAGGCTGAGGCCGGGAATATCCCGGAAATCGTCCAGGTTGGCGGTGACCAGCGTGCAGTCGGCCGCGATGGCGTGGGCGGCGATCATGCGGTCGAAATCACGGCCACGGACCCAGCCGAGTTGAGCGATGATTTGGCTGTAGGCGTCGGCCCCCGTCAATTCAAATGGAATCGTCGGAATGATCTCGAGGAAAGCGTCAATCCGCAATTGGGCGGCGGCTCTATCTACTGCCCCCCGGTACAGACCCCGATATAGCTCAACCACACTCAACGCCGAGATCATTACGTCGCCTGCATGCTCGGCAAATTTCGTGGTAACCGCGTCAAGCCCGTCGATCGCATGAATTGCGATGTTGGTATCGATCAAATAGGGCATTACTTATCCCAATCGCGATCCGGCAACTCGATGCGGTCGACCTGCCGAAATAAAGACGCCTTCGGAAGCGCTCTGAGCTTCGCAAACATCTGCTCTACGCTTATCCGCGCATTTGCCGGGCGGATTGTGATGACATCGCCATTCCGGCTGATGGTCACTTCCATATCGTTGCGCTCAAAGGCCAATTCGGCCGGAATACGCACCGCCTGGCTGTTGCCCGATTTGAAGACCCGGGTCGTCACGGTTTTAGGGGTGTTCTTGTCCATGGCGGACCTCGCCGATTTCCTGGCATAATAGCGCTGCGGGCGGGGCGTGTAAATACATGTATATACATTGGGGGCTATTGTTTGTTTTTGCGGGATTTTTCTTCGGTTTCCTGACTTGGTTGAAGGTGTCTCAAGTCCGCTTCACGCCCCCTCCCCGCTGGAGCGAGGCGCGGGTGCGGTTTCGCGGCCAGGACCCGCGGCACGTCAAAGGCGATTTCGGCGAGCTGCTGACGGCGGCGATCCTGACTCAGCACGGCTGGCGGCAACTGCCATCGAAGATCGACGCGGCTGGCCACGGCATCGACGGAGTGTTCGTGCGGCGAGGCTGGCTGGGTTTGCGGGTGCTGCTCACCGAAACCAAGGTCAACGCCAGCCCGTTCAAGCGCCACCAGCTCGCCAACGCCAAACTGATCCGGGCACTCGGCGATCTCTATGCCGTCGGCGCGCTCGACTGGCAGACCTCGGCCGCGATCATCCGTGGACTGAAGTGGCATTCGTTCGCGGTGACCAAGGCGCATTGGCACCACTCGCTGCACCACGGCATCACCACCGTGCGCCGCGCTTCCGCCAACGGCGGGCTGATCGGCCGCCCTCGCCGTCACGACACCGCGGCGCTGATGGAGAGCCTGACGATGATGCTCGCGGCGCTCGACCGCGACGGGCGGTATATCGCGACGGACGATTATCGCCCCACCGGTTTCATCGGTTCGAGTGGGACCTGATAGGGCATGTTGGCGATCAGGAGGCGGACGTCGACCGGCGGCGGCGGGGCCTGCGGTTTCTGGGCTTTGCGTTCGAGGCCTTCCAAATCGTAGCCGGCGAAGAAATCGCGGGTTTGCATCTGGCGGAAGCGCTCTTGGGCGGCGTACCAGCGCATTTTCTTTTCGCCCTCAGTGCAGCTGTCGCGCTCGCCGTCTGGCGCGCCCCATCTGAGCTCGATGCAGTCGAACGGGTCGTAGCTGATGGCATAGACGCGGGTCGCGACGTCGCCGAGGTTCAGCGGCACCGGATGCTTGTCGCTGCTGAGATAGGTGAGATCGCAAGCTTGGCTTTGCGCATCATAGGCCGCCAGCAGATCGGACCTGAGGTCGCTGCCTTCATAGGCGATGCGCGGATCGCGCTTGACCCACAGATCGATCATTCCCGCCATGTGCTGGTAGAACTGGGCGAAGCCCTCGCGCAGGCGCGCATCGCGGGCGGGCGTGGCGTAGTTCTCCCAATCGCCCCACGCATCGAAGATGTTTTCCGGCAGGCTGGCGGGATGCGGCTTGTCCTGGATGTGCTCGGAAATCGCGAGGTTGACGGTGTTGGCGCGGTCCTTGAGATCGCGGCACAAATTCTTCATCGAGATGCGCAACTCGTGCAGCGGATTGAACACGGTCCGCCCGCCGCTCATCGCGGTGCGCACATAAGTATAAAGGCCCATCTCCTCGCCGTCGAAAACGAAGCGCGCCTTCTTGGCGCTCTCAGACGGGTTCGGCTCGGTGCCGACGTATTGAGTCAGCGCGAAATCGTCGATCTCGGCATTGGCCGCCAGCACGATGTGGCCGCCGATCAGACGGCCCTCGCCGTCGTCGTGCGCACCCGTCAAGCGCTGCGGCCGCCAGTTTTTCAGCCCGCCGCCGAGCTTCAGCGGCGACTGGCCGAACTGGGCGCCGTAGACGCTGCGGGTAATGGTGAAATCGGGATGAGCATCCATGTAATAGATGCGCCCATCGTCATCGACCTTGTAGACGATCCCGACATGGGCATTGGTGTCGTAGATCACGGTGCCAGGGCGGATCGAGCCGGGCTTGATGGCGGGGGCGTAGAAATCGGAGCGGACGCCGTCGTCGCGCGTCACATCCCAGCGATAGGTCGCCGAGTTCACCGTCTCGATCACTTCGCGCACCGCCGCCGCGCCGTTGATGCCGGCGCCATGGTCGAGAAAATCGCGCCGGCTGGTCGGGCGGTTGCCGGTGGAATTGTGCTTCTCGTCGGCCGAACCGGCAAAACCGTCTTCGAACGAGAACGGCAGGCCGTTCTTCCAGGCGTAATAAGCGCGGAGCAGATACGGCCACTTGGCGCAATCGGTATCGATGTCGAGGAAGCGCTGGTCGGTGGCGCGGAAGGGATTGGCCGGATCGCGCAAGCAACTCTCCGACGACGAACAGCCCGAGGCGCCGATCGCCGCCACGAAGCGCGAGAAGCCCGCTTCGTCCGCCGCCGTCCAATGATCTTTGGTGATGCGCCATGTGCCCTCGGCGTGCGCCGCCGAGAGAATCACGCATAGCCCAAACACCAACCCCACCCACTTGCGCATGCCCAAAGGCTGCGGGCGGAAGCACCATCAGTCAAGCAACCCTTGGAGGCATGGTGATTGCTACCGGTTACCTAAAGGTATGTTTTAGAGACCTTTTAATGAGAGCGCTAACAGAAGGGCGCGAAAGCCACAGGAGCCATGGATATTCCTGTAACAACGCCCATTTTGGCCACATTCCATCGTGACAAGTATGTGAATTTCCACTACAGAATGCCCCACATAAAAACGAACAAAAGGCCCGCGTTTCGCTCGTGAACGGCCAAGTTCGGGGAGAGGTATCCGTCGGGGGGACCCTGCGGAGGAAAGGCCGGGCCAAGCCCGGCCTTTCGCATTTTGGGCTCCTCTTTCTTTCCCCGCGGATTCATTCGTTCGAGCCGCACAGCGTCTGAATAGAGCGGCGGGCGTTCGGCCGGAATCCCTTGATCTTCCCACGCCCCTCGGTGTCATGGCCCGCGACTGCGGGCCACCCAGGTGTCATCTGGCACAGCCCCTAAGATCGCGACAGATTTGACCTGGGTCGCCCGCTGTCGCGGGCGATGACAGCGTGGTGGCGATCTCACATCAACGTCCGCCGCTCTAACGGGGGAGGAAAGAAAGCTTTTCAAATCGCGGAAGACGGCCTTACGTTCCCGCCACGCATCGGTGAGCGGGGGGCAACATGTTCGAGCGGTTTTTCCAGCTTTCGGCACACGGCACCACGGTGCGGCGCGAAATCGTGGCGGGGATCACCACCTTCCTCACCATGGCCTACATCATCGTCGTCAATCCGATGATCCTGAAGAACGGCGGCCTTGCCTATGACGCCGTGTTCGTGGCGACCTGCCTCGCCTCGGCGCTGACGACGATCCTGATGGGACTGTGGGCGAAGCTGCCAGTGGCGCTGGCGCCGGGCATGGGACTCAACGCCTTCCTCGCCTTCACCGTCATTCCCGCACTCAACAATAGCTGGCAACTGGCGCTTGGCTGCGTGTTCCTGGCCGGCATTCTGTTCGTGCTGATTTCCATTACCCCGGCGCGCGAGTGGCTGATCAATGCCCTGCCCCGTTCGCTGAAACTCGCCATCGCCGCGGGCATCGGCTTTTTCCTGGCGCTGATCGGACTGAATCAGGCCGGCATCGTCATCCCCAACGGCTCCATCAGTCTTTTGACCGCCGGGCCGCTGTCCGACCCGCACGCGCTGCTGGCGGCGCTCGGCTTCATCGTGATCTTCGCGCTGGCGGCGCGACGCGTGATCGGCGCGGTGATGATCGGCATCGGTCTGGTCACCGTGCTCGCGTTCGCCTTCGGCTTGCAGACGGCGCCCGCCGCCATCGCCGCCCCGCCGCCGTCGATGGCCGCGACCTTTTTCCAGTTGCAGTTCGATCCCGGCCGCACCCCCGAAGCTGTCATGGTTTCTACGGTGCTGGTGTTCCTGTTGGTGATGATGCTCGACACCTCGGGCACGCTGACGGCGGTCGCCTATCAAGGCAATCTCAACGACAAGGACGGCAAACTGCCGAACGCACGCCGCGCCCTGACCACCGACGCCATCGGTTCGATGCTGGGCGCCGTGCTCGGCACCTCGCCGGTGACGGCCTATATCGAAAGTTCGGCCGGCATCCAGGCGGGCGGCCGCACCGGGCTGACCGCGGTCGTGGTCGGCGTGCTGTTCCTGCTGGCGCTGTTGTTCGCGCCGATCGCCACCGCCGTGCCTGCTTATGCCACCGCCCCGGCGCTGATCTTCGTGGCGGTGCTGATGGTCGGCGGCCTCAAGGAAATCGACTGGAACGACCTCACCGAAGCCGCTCCGGCGCTGCTGACGGCACTGGCGATCCCCTTCACCTATTCGATCGCGTCCGGCATCGGCATCGGCTTCATCGCCTATGTCGCGATCAAGGCGGTGACCGGGCGGTGGAAGGATTTGAACGCCGCCGCGTTGGTGATCGCCCTCGCCTTCATCGCCAAGATCATCATGGATACGCAAAGCTTCCCGGGCGGGGCGGGTTAGAGATCCAACACGCCGAAAACGATCAGGCCGTAGAACACCGCGAACAACACCGCGGCAATCGCGGTCGCGAAGAGGGCTTTGCGCGCCAGCAGCGGGCGCTTGGGCGCCCCGGCGCCGGGCTCGACTTCGCCGATCCCGACCGGCAGCAGGCACAGGAAGGCGACGAACCACAGCACCGCAAAAGCACTGACGAGGACGGCGCCGTGGACCATCAGGCCTGCTCCAATTCCACCAGCGTACCGACGAAATCCTTGGGGTGGAGGAAGACCACCGGCTTGCCGTGGGCGCCGATTTTGATGTCGCCGAGGACCCGCGCGCCGGCGGCGACAAGCGTATCGCGCGCGGCGGTAATGTTTTCCACCTCGTAGCAGAGATGGTGCATGCCGCCGGATGGGTTCTTGTCGAGAAACGCGGCGATCGGCGATTTGTCACCGAGCGGCTGCAGCAGTTCGATCTTGGTGTTGGGCAGTTCGACGAACACCACCGTCACGCCATGCACGGGCAACGCCTGCGGCTCCGACACCGTGGCGCCGAGCAGATCGCGATAGACCGCAGCGGATTTGGCAAGGTCCGCCGTAGCGATGGCGACGTGGTTCAAGCGGCCGATCATGTTCAACCTCATTGTCATGCCCCGCAAATGCGGGGCACCTAGGTCACACCAGCAAAAGCGTATCAGGAAAGGCTCAAATTTCACTCGCAAAAAGTGGAGCAACACAACCTGGGTCGCCCGCTTTCGCGGGCGATGACATCGGGGTTACACTATCACCACATCCACCCGCGTCACCGGCTTCTTGCCCCAGGCGTCTTCGGCGGCGCTACGGGCGGCGCGGCGGACTTTTTCCTTGAGGTCGCCCTCGTCGTCCTTTTTCGGATTGTGGCGTTCGAGCGCCCGGTCGACCGCGTCGCGCACCGCCTCGTGCACCGGCTCGGGAATGCCTTCGAGGATCATGCCGGGATCGGCGACGACGCGGTTCTTCTCGTCCAGCACCAGCGTGATCGCGATCATGCCGGCGAAGCCGAGCGAGCGGCGGGCGCGCGCATAGCCTGCGCCCTCGGCCACCAGCACGGTGCCGTCGAGATGGATGCGCCCCGACGGGGTTTCGTCGATCACCGACGCCTTGCCCGGCGCCAGCTTCAGCATCTGCCCGTTCTCGATGATCACGACCTGCGGCACCTGCAGCGATTTCGCCAGCGCGGCGTGGGCGTGCAGATGGCGCAATTCGCCATGCACCGGCACGGCGATCCTGGGCCGCACCATCGCATACATGTCGGCGAGCTCGTCGCGGCAGGGATGACCGGAGACGTGGACGAAATGATCCTCCGTCGACAGAACATCGACGCCGAGCGCCGCCAGCTTGTTGTGCAGCTCGAAAATCGCCAGCTCGTTGCCGGGAATGACGCGCGAGGAAAAGATCACCGTGTCGCCGGGGCCGAGTTTCACCACATGTTCGCCCGAGGCGATGCGCGGCAACGCCGCCCGCATCTCGCCCTGGCTTCCGGTGCACATGTAGAGCACCTTGTGCGGCGGCAAATCCTCGGCGTCGTCCTGATCGACGATCGGCGGAAAATCCTGCAGATAGCCGGTTTCCTTCGCCGCCTGCACGATCTTGTGCATGGCACGCCCGACCAGAACGATGTGCCGCTTATGCGCCTTGGCAGCGCGCGCGATGGTGTCGAGCCGCGCCACGTTGGAGGCGAACGCCGTCACCGCGATGCGGCCCTTGAGCGTTCCGATCAGCTCCGACAGGCCTTTTTTGACGTCGGCCTCGGAGCCGGAGCGGCCTTGCACCAGCACGTTGGTGGAATCGCACACCAGCGCCAAGACGCCCTCCCCGCCCAGCGCCTTCAGGCGATTGACGTCGGTCTTCTTGCCGACCACCGGATCGGGATCGAGCTTCCAGTCGCCGGTATGCACGACGGTGCCAAGCGGCGTCTTGATCGCCACCGCATTCGGCTCGGGAATGGAATGGGTGAGCGATACCATCTCGATCTCGAATGGCCCAAGCGTCAGCTTGCCGTGCGGCGGCACGATCTTCAGCTTGGCCCGGCCGGTGAGTTCGGCCTCTTCCAGCTTGCCTTCAATCAGCTTGGCGGTGAACGGCGTCGCGTAGATCGGGCATTTCAGCATCGGCCACAGCAGATGAATGGCGCCGATATGATCCTCATGCGCATGGGTGGCGATGATGCCGAGCACGTCGTCGCGCCGTTCAGCCAGGAACGAGATGTCGGGCACGATCAGATCGACGCCCGGCGTGCCGCCCTCGCGCCCGAACAGCACGCCGCAATCGACGATGATCCATTTGCGGTCGTCGTCGGGGCCGAAGCCGTAGGCGTTGAAGTTCATCCCGATCTCGCCCGCGCCCCCGAGCGGCAGGAGAACCAGTTCGTTGTCGTCTTCGGCCTGTTTGTGTGCCACCACTCTCACTTTCCTATAGGTCACGACCGGGAAGAGATGCCATCGTCCCCTCGATGTCATCGCCAGCGACTGCGGGCGACCCAGGTCGTGTTGTTCTGCCCGGAACGGGGAAATGAACCCCTTCCTGATGCGGTTTTGCTCGTGTGACCTGGATGGCCCGCAGTCGCGGGCCATGACACGGTTGCCATCAAACCTTGTTCCGCGCGTAAATCTGGGTGAGGCCGCGGATGGTCAGGTCCGGGTCGTAATGGTCGATGGCCGGGGTCTGGCGATAGAAAACGCGCCCCAGCCCGCCGGTCGCGATCACCGTCATCGGCTCGCCGTACTCGGCCTTGATGCGGGCGACGAGACCTTCGATCAGCCCGATATAGCCCCAATACATGCCCGACTGCATCGCCGGCACGGTGTCCTTGCCGATCACCGCGTTGGTGCGCGCGATCGCCACCCGCGGCAGCATGGCAGCGGCCTTGTGCAGCGCCTCGGCCGATAGATTGATGCCGGGCGCGATAACACCGCCCTCGTAGTCACCGTCGACGTTGACGATGTCGAAGGTGGTGGCGGTGCCGAAATCGACCACGATCAGCGCCCCGGGATAACTCGCGTGCGCCGCCACCGCATTGACCAGACGGTCGGCGCCGACCCCTTCGGGGCGCAGGGTCAGGACATCGAGGCCGAGATCGACGGCCGGATCTTTGACCACGATCGGCTCGACGTTCAGATATCTGCGGCACAACTGACGCAGATCGAACAGCGCCGCCGGCACCACCGTGGCGATGATGGCGCCATCTATATCTGCGAACGCAAGACCGCCGAGTTCGAACAGCGGCTTCAGCAGCACGGCGTATTCGTCGGCGGTGCGGGTTGTGGAAGTGACCGCACGCCATTCGCAGCGGACCTTTTCGCCGTCCCACACGGCGAAGACGATGTTGGTATTGCCGGCGTCGATGGCCAGAAGCATGAAACCCTCAGAAAAAAACCTCGCCTGCCGCGATCGCGCGCGTCACGCCGCCGGGAAGACCGAGCACCAGGGCGCCATCGTCGTCGATGTCGCGAAACACGCCGGTCAACTCTTCCCGCGTCAGGCGTACGCGAATGCGCGAGCCCAACCCGTGCGCGCGCGACAGCCAGGCCTCCCGGATGGGAACGAACCCGCCGGCGCGCCACGCCTCATACCACTTCGCGAAAGCATCAGCGAGATCGAGCAGCGCATCCTGCGGCGACGGAGCCGGATGACCGAGGGCCGCGACCGCCGTGGCGGGCAGATCGGTGTCGTCGGGAAACGCCTGCAGGTTGACGCCGATGCCGATCGCCAGCCAGGCGAGGCCCTGCGGCCCGCTTTCGGATTCGAGCAGGATTCCGGCGATTTTTTTCCCGTTCACCAAGACGTCGTTGGGCCATTTGAGGGCGACGCCGGGGACGTACCGCGCCAGCATGTCGGCTGCCGCCAGCGCCGCCACAAACGAGAGCTGGGCGCAGGCCGCCGCCGGCCGCCCCGGCCGCAGCAGCAGCGTCGCCGACAGATTGCCCGGCGGCGCTGTCCACACCCGGCCGCGACGGCCGCGTCCGCTCAACTGGCGCGCGGCGGTGATCCACAGCGGCCCCGGCTCGCCCGATGTCGCGCGGCGGCGGGCTTCCTCGTTGGTGGAGTCGACCTCCGCCAGTTCGAGCAATCGGTATCCGACCGGCCAGCTCGTCAAGGCAGGATCGCCGCCGCCGCGGCCGACGCCGGACCGACCAGCACCCACGGCACCACCAGGAACAAGAGCGTGAAGGCCGTCGACAACGCCAGGATCAGGCCCATGCCGCGCCCGCCGAGCCCTTCTTCGAGCGGCTTCGCCGGTTCATCGAAATAGATCACCTTGGCGACGCGCAGATAGTAGTAAGCACCAACGCAGCTCGCAAGCACGCCGAGCACCGCCGGAATGATGAGGCCGGCATGCATGGCTGCCAGGAAGACGTAGATCTTGGCGACGATGCCCGCCACCGGCGGCAGACCGGCCAGGCTCAGCATCAGTGCGGCGAACGCGAAGGCATAGCCCGGGCGGGTGCGCGCCAGGCCCGAGAGATCGGAAATCGTCTCCACCGCCTGCCCGTCGCGCCGCATCGCCTGGATGCAGACGAAGGTGCCGATGTTGGTGATGGCGTAAAACGCGATGTAGATCAGCATGCCGCGGACGCCTTCCTGGGTTCCGGCGGCGAGCCCCAAAAGCGCGTAGCCCATGTGGCCGATCGAGCTGTAGGCCATCAGGCGCTTGATGTTCTCCTGCCCGATCGCGGCGACGGCGCCGAGCCACATCGACAGCACCGACACCACCACGATGATCTGGCGGTATTCGCCGACGACATGGGCAAACGGAATCATGATGGCGCGGATGGCGAGCGCAAACGCAGCGACCTTGGCGGCAGTGGTGAAGAAGGCGGTGATCGGCGTCGGTGCGCCTTCATAGACGTCGGGCGCCCACATGTGGAACGGCACCGCGGAAATCTTGAAGGCAAGGCCGGCGATCAGGAATACCAACCCGAAGATCAGGCCGATGCCGGTGCCGGACTGGGCGATCACCTGCCCGACGGCGCCGAAATCGGTGGTACCGGTGAAGCCGTAGATCAGCGAGATGCCGTACAGCATCATGCCCGACGACAGCGCCCCGAGGACGAAATACTTCAAGCCCGCTTCGGTCGATTTCACGCTGTCGCGGTTGAAGGCGGCGAGCACGTAAAGCGCGAGGCTCTGCAGCTCGAGCCCGAGATAGAGCGCGATGAAGCTGGAGGCCGACACCATCGCCATCATGCCGACGGTGGAAAGCCCGATCAGGATCGGCAGCTCGAAGTGCGCCATCCGCTCCTTAACGAAGAAATTCTGCGCCATGACGATGCACAGCGCCGCCGAGCCGAGGATCAAGACCTTGGTGAAGCGCGAAAACGCATCCACGACGAAGGCGCCTTTGAAGGCGGTGGCCGGACCGGTGACCACGGTGGCGATGGCGGCCGCGATCATCAGCGCCACCATCAGGCCGGAAACCGATCCGGTCGCCTTGTCGCCCCGCCATGCGCCGATCATCAGCGCCGCCATAGCCCCGATCGCCAGGATCAACTCCGGCGCCAGAACAATGAGATCATGCCCGATGGTCATGGCGTACTCCTTGCGGCGCTTTGGGCAAACTTCACGGCAGACGGATGGGCCGTGTGGTCATACGCCACCGCAGTCTTGTGCTGCTGCAGCAGGTGCGCGACCGAGGTGCCGGTGATGTCGAAGATGAAGCGCGGATAGACGCCCATGAAGATGGTCGCGGCCACCATCGGCACCAGGATCACGGCTTCGCGCAAGGAAAGGTCCTTGATCGCCTGCAGCGTCGGCTTGACCAGATCGCCGAAGATCACGCGCCAGTAAAGATACAGCATGTAGGCCGCCGACAGGATCACGCCGGTGGCGGCAAAGATCGCAACCCAGGTCTGGACATGGAAGGCGCCCAGCAGGGTGAGGAATTCGCCGATGAAGCCGCTGGTGCCCGGCAGGCCGATATTGGCGAGCGTAAACACCATGAAACACGCGGCATAGAACGGCATGCGATTGACCAGTCCGCCATAGGCCGCGATCTCGCGGGTGTGCATGCGGTCGTAGATCACGCCGACGCAAAGGAACAGCGCCCCCGAGACGACGCCGTGGCTCAGCATCTGGAAGACGCCGCCTTCCACCCCCTGCTGCGTCAGGGTGAAGATGCCCATGGTGACAAAGCCCATGTGCGCCACCGACGAATAGGCGATCAGCTTCTTCACGTCCTCCTGCGCCAGGGCGACGAACGAGGTGTAGATGATCGCGATGATCGACAGCGCGAACACCAGCCACGCCAGATCGGCGGAGGCGGTCGGGAACATCGGCAGCGAGAAGCGCAGGAACCCGTAGCCGCCCATCTTCAAGAGGATCGCGGCGAGGATCACCGATCCGGCCGTCGGCGCTTCAACGTGCGCATCGGGCAGCCAGGTGTGGACCGGCCACATCGGCATCTTCACCGCGAAGCTGGCGAAGAAGGCCAGCCATAGCAAGTACTGCGCCTGGACCGGGAAATGCACCGTGTTGATGATGGTCGGGATGTCGGTGGTGCCTGCCGTGAAGTAGATCCACAGCATCGCCAACAGCATCAACAGCGAGCCGAGCAGCGTGTAGAGGAAGAACTTGAAGCTGGCGTAGACGCGCCGCTTGCCGCCCCAGATGCCGATGATCAGGAACATCGGGATCAGGCCGCCCTCGAAGAAGATGTAGAACAGGAAGACATCGAGTGCGGTGAAGACGCCCATCATCAGGGTTTCGAGCGCCAGGAACGCGATCATGTATTCCGGCACGCGGGATTTCACCTCCCAGCTCGCCAGGATCGTGAACGGCATCAACAGGCCGGTCAGCACCACGAACAGCATCGAAATGCCGTCGACGCCCATGTGATAGGTGATGCCGGTGCCAGCGCCGAACCATTCGCCCTGCTCGACGAACTGGAACGCCGAGGTGTTCCCCTGGAACCGGCTCCACATATAGATGGTGAGCGCGGCATCGATCAGGGTGATGGCGAGCGCCACCCAGCGGGCCGTGGACGCGCGCACCGTGTCGCTCGAGCGCGTGATCAGGATGGCGAGGATGCCGACCAGCGGCAGGAAGGTGATGATGGAAAGGAGATGGCTCATGGCTTACCTCCCCCCCAGCATGAACCAGGTCGCCAGACCCACGACACCGATCAGCATGGCGAAGGCGTAGTGGTAGACGTAACCCGATTGCAGCTTGACCGCACCGCGGGTCGCATCGAGCACGCGCGCCGCAATGCCGTCGGGACCGAGGCCGTCGATGATGCGCCCATCGCCCCCCTTCCAAAGCATCCGCCCCAGCCAGCGCGCCGGCCGCACGAACAGGAAATCGTAGAGCTCATCGAAATACCATTTGCGATAGAGGAAGGTGTAGACGAGCCCTTTGCGCGCCGCGAGCTTGGCCGGCAGGTCGGGTTTGGCGACATAGAAGAACCACGCCACCGCGAAGCCGAGAATGGTCAGCACCAGCGGGGCAAATTCGATCGTCAGCGGCAGGTCGTGCTCGCCCGCGGGATAGGCAACCGCCACCGCGCCGCGCCAGAACACGGCATCGCCGATGAAGAAATGGACGAACGCCGCGCCCGCAATCAGCGCGCCGACAGCGAGCACGCCCAGCGGCACCAGCATGGTGCGGGCGGGTTCGTGCACCTCTTCCAGGGCAATGGCGTGATGGTGCGGATCGTGATGGTGATCCCATTCGTGATGATCGAGCCCGCGATAGCGGCCGTGGAAGGTCATCAGAAACTGGCGCCACGAATAGAACGAGGTCATCGCCACCGCGATAATGGTGAGCGTGAAGGCATAGTGGCCCATCGGCGAGTTCGACAGGTAGGCGGCGTTGATGATCGCGTCCTTGGAATAGAAGCCGGCAGTGCCGATGCCGAGCAGCGGCAGACCGACGCCGGTCAGCGCCAGGTTGCCGATCAGCATCATCGCATAAGTGAACGGCAGGCGTTTCCGGAGGCCCCCCATCTTGCGCATGTCCTGCTCGTGATGCACGGCGACGATCACCGCACCGGCCGAGAGGAACAGAAGCGCCTTGAAGAAGGCATGGGTGAAGAGGTGGAACATCGCCGCGCCATACGCCGACACGCCGGCCGCGACGAACATGTAGCCGAGCTGCGAACAGGTCGAATAGGCGATCACCCGCTTGATGTCGTTCTGGAACAGGCCGACCGAGGCGGCAAAGAACGCGGTGGTGGCGCCGATGAACGTGACGAAGGCGAGCGCATCCGGGGCGTGCTCGAACAGTGGCGAGGCGCGGCAGACCAGGAACACGCCGGCCGTCACCATGGTGGCGGCATGGATCAGGGCGGAGACCGGCGTCGGGCCTTCCATCGCGTCGGGCAGCCAGGTGTGCAGGCCGATCTGCGCCGACTTGCCCATCGCACCGACGAACAGCAAGAGGCAGATGGTGGTGAGGATGTCGACCTGCTGGCCGGCGAACTCGAAGGTCTTGCCGGCGAACATCGGCGCGGCGCGGAACACGGTATCGAAATCGAGGGTGCCGAATACCCAATAGATCGCGAAAATGCCGAGCATGAAGCCGAAATCGCCGACGCGGTTGACGACGAACGCCTTCAGCGCCGCCGCATTGGCCGACGGTTTTTTGTACCAGAAGCCGATCAACAGATAGGACGCGAGGCCGACGCCTTCCCAGCCGAAGAACACCTGCACGAAGTTGTTGGCCGTCACCAGCATCAGCATGGCGAAGGTGAACAGCGACAGATAGCTGAAGAACCGCGGCCGGCCGGGATCGTCGTGCAGGTAGCCGATCGAATAGAGGTGCACCAGCGCCGAAACGCCCGTCACCACCACCAGCATGACGGCGGTCAGGGTGTCGACGCGTATCGACCAGTCGATGCTGAGGTCGCCCGAGCTGATCCAATTCCACAGCGGCACGATCTGGGCGTGGCCAAGCAGCGCGACGTCGTAAAAGGCATAGACCGACAGCCCCAGACTGACGAACAGCCCGAGCGTGGTGATGAGTTCCGACGGGCGCGCCCCCAGCCATTTCTGGAAGATGCCGGCGATGGCCGACGTGATGATCGGGAGGAAGACGAGGATGGCGTACAGCATCTCAGCCCTTCATCAAGTTGACGTCGTCCACCGCGATGGTGTGGCGGTTGCGGAAATAGACCACAAGGATGGCAAGCCCGATCGCAGCCTCGGCGGCAGCGACGGTCAAGACGAACAGCGCGAACACCTGCCCGACGAGATCGTTCAGGAACGCCGAGAAGGCGACGAAGTTGATGTTGACCGCGAGCAGGATCAGCTCGATCGACATCAGGATGATGATGATGTTCTTGCGGTTCAGGAAGATTCCGAACACCCCAATGGTGAACAGGATCGCGGCAAGGGCGAGATAGTTGGGAAGACCGACGGCCATTTACACCCCCTGCCCCGGTTTGGGATCGCGCATTTCCATCGCCATTTGCGGCGTACGCGCGTTCTGCACGGAGATCGACTGGCGCCGCACGCCCGGCCGGTGGCGCAGGGTCAGCACGATGGCGCCGATCATCGCCACCAGAAGCACCATGGCCGCGATCTGGAAGTAATAGATATAGTCCGTATAAAGGATCAGGCCCAGCGCCTCGGTGTTGGTGACGCCGGCCGGCACGGCATGGGCGGAAGCCAGGACCTGGGC
>NZ_JBWZET010000106.1:0-6580 GCF_056722145.1 Rhizomicrobium sp.
TGGTATTCGTGCGCGTCGCGACGCTGGACCAGCCCTCGGCACTGCCGCCCGACGTGCACATCTTCACCCGCTCGAAGCTCGACTGGGTGGTGCTGCCGCAAGGCGCGCGCGCCTTCGAAGTCTATTACGATATGGAAAAAGAATGGCCGCCGGCAAGTTTGGCTCGGCGCGAGGCGCTACTCGGGAAGGGGAAATAGCGCCGTCTTCGCTTCTTCCAGCGCCTCCACAATTTCCTCCGGCGTCTTTTCCCAGTTCCGTCCGAACGAGACGAATTTGCGCGGGCCGGTTTTCTTTTCGCAGGCGGGTGAGCGCAGGCGGCTGGTGGGCGGGATCACAGTGAATTCGGCGATGTCGGCGAGCGCGATGGTTTCGCTGCGGCGCCAAGTGGTGAACACCAGCGTGCCGGCGTCGGTGGTCAGCGTTGCGGGATGGGCGAAGCTCATGGCGCTGGCAAACGTCGCGACGGCGAAGGCGGCGGCGAGGGGGATGAGGGCGCTGAGGCCGACATAGGGCCACAACCCGTTAAGGTACGCGGCGACGAAGGCCATGAAGGCCAGCGTGATCGTCCATGCGGCAAACAGCGCGGTCAGGGCGGCGAGTTTCACGCGGCTTTGGCGAAAGCAAATCATCTCGCGATTATCGCAGAAAATCCGCCGCTTGGCGTCCGTCTTGCGGCCGCGCCGCTGCCGCCCCCAAGACCTCGTGGCTGGACTCCCCGGCGTTTATGTTCTTGAATTGTTCTTATGGCGCGACGGCGGCGGTTCAAAAGCGATCCCTATATCCAGCGGCAGGCCCTGGCGTTCCGGGTTTTCGGCGAAATCCGCCCGTTGCTCGACCGCTTTGTGCTGCGGGTGTGGCTGCACGAAGACGCACCGCCGACCGAGATCGTGTGCCCGGATCGTGCCGTGGCCCTCGATCAGATCGAACGGATGAAACTCGGCGATATGGAGGAATATGAAGACTACGCCCGTCCCGGGCTGGCGGCGCTGGAGCGGGAGGCGTTTTAGCGCTTGTTCTTTTCGAACAGGTCGGCGATGGCCTCCTGGCCTTCGTCGGAGTGCAGCCAGCCTTCGGCGGCTTGCTGGGTCGGAAACTGGCCGGCGAGGCGGTGCGGCTTGATGCGATCGGGCAGCGGCACCAGCACTTCGAACGTGCCGGCATGGCGCTGATCCTTGGTCGGCGCGGCATAGGCCTGGGGCTTTTGGTACTTTTTCATCTCAGGCCTCGTTTCTTGTCCTTTTTCGGCGCTGCTCATACCACTTCAGGGCGAAGGCGCAAGCCAATAGCAGGTCATCCGGAAAAGACCGCGCCGTCGTCACAAAGTTGTCGTTTTCAGGCTTCTTTTGCGCGCTTCTTGCGGCCGATGCCGAGCTGTTCGCGCCAGATTTTGGCGGGAATTTCCTCGACCTTGCCTTCCTCGAGCTGACCCAAGTGGAACGGCCCGAACTGCACGCGGATGAGGCGCGCGACTTTCAACCCAAGGCTTTCCATCAGCCGCTTCACTTCGCGGTTCTTGCCTTCCTTGAGCGTCACCGTGGCCCACGAATAGATGCCTTTGCTGCGTTCGAGGTCGGCCACCACGGGCCCGTATTTCACGTTGCCGATGGTGACGCCCTGGGCGAGGGAGTCGAGATCGGCCTGGGTGACTTTGCCGAACAGGCGGGCGCGGTACATGCGCGTCCAGCCGCCGGCCGGCAGTTCGAGGCGGCGCGCGATCTCGCCGTCGTTGGTGAGCAGCAACAGGCCTTCGGAATTGAAATCGAGCCGGCCGATCGACACGACGCGCGGCAGGCTTTGCGGCAGGTTGGCGAACACTGTCGGGCGGCCTTCGGGGTCGCGGTGCGTGGTGACGAGCCCTGCCGGCTTGTGATAGCGCCACAGCCGCGCCGGCAGCGGAGCGTCGAGCGCCTTGCCGTCGATCGCCACCACCTGGTCGGGATTCACCTTGACCGCCGGGGTGGTGACCTTTTCGCCGTCGAGGGTGACGCGGGCTTCGGCGATGATCTTCTCGGCGTCGCGGCGCGAACAGATGCCGGCGCGCGCAATCACCTTGGCGATGCGTTCGCCATCGGACTTGTCTTCCTTGTCGTCGCGATCGAAATGCCGCGCCGGCGCCAGCTCCTCGAAATCGATCGAGCCGGAATGCGGGCTCCAGCCGGACTTCGGCGGGGATTTGCGTTTGCCGCTGGACTTGGGTTTAGGATCGGCCACGAAGGGAATCTGCCATGGATGACGAACAAGCCATAGCACTGGCGCTCGCCGAAGCCCAGGCGGCTGCGGGGCGGGGCGAAGTGCCGGTCGGGGCGGTGCTGGTGTCGGCGGCGGGCGAAGTGCTCGCGCAGAGCGGGAACCGCATCGTCGAGAAAAAAGACCCCACCGCCCACGCCGAAATGGAAGTGATCCGCGCCGCCGCCGCCATTCTCGGCAACGAACGGCTGACCGGCACAACGCTGTTCGTCTCGCTCGAGCCCTGCGCCATGTGTGCGGGCGCCATCGCCATGGCCCGCATCGCCCGCGTCGTGTTCGCCGCCGAAGACCCGAAAGGCGGTGCGGTCATTCACGGACCGCGGTTTTTCGAGCAGCCGACCTGCCATCATCGCCCGGAAATCGCCCGCGCCGGCGATGCTGAAGCCGCCGGAGCGGTGCTGAAAACGTTCTTCAAGGCGCGCCGGGCTTGAACGGGTGCGCCCGCATACCCATGTAATCATCCGAACCGAAAACGAGCGAACGATGATCGATCTTTACACCGCGCCGACGCCGAACGGCTTCAAGGCTTCCGTCATGCTGGAGGAAGTCGCGCTTGCCTACGAGGTGCACCGCCTCGATCTCGCGGCCAGGGAGCAGAAAGCGGATTGGTTCCTCGCCATCAATCCCAACGGGCGCATTCCGGCCATCGTCGATCGCGATGCCGATAATTTCGCAGTGTTCGAATCCGGCGCCATTCTCGTCTATCTCGCCGAGAAAACCGGCAAGCTGATGCCGGCCGACGCCAAGGGTCGCAGCCAGGTGATGCAATGGCTGATGTTCCAGATGGGCGGCCTGGGTCCGATGATGGGGCAGGCGAACGCATTTTCCCGCTATTGGCATGAAGTCTATCAGCCCGCCATCGACCGCTATCAGAATGAATCCCGGCGCCTGCTGGCGGTGCTCGACGCGCGGCTGAAGGATCACGAATTCCTCGCCGGCGACTATTCCATCGCCGACATCGCCAATTGGTGCTGGGCCCGCAGCTACGCCTGGGGTGGGATCAGCGTGGAAGGCCTCGATCATCTGACGCGCTGGATCGACCAGATCGCGGCAAGGCCCGCGGCAGCGAAGGGCATCGCCGTCCCGCCGCGCATCCACGACGACAAGCAAAGCGTCGAAGCGGCGAAATCGATTTTGCAGAAATAGTCACCACCCGCATGTCGCCCTTCGCGGCCCGGCGCTTGTAAGGGATTGTTTCTATCGCTGACACGCTGCGGCGCGGGGCCGCGAAGGATGACGGGAGAGGCTTAAAACCACCCCAGCGCCAGCGCCGGGAACCAGTTCACCAGCACTTCGCGGGATGCGATCAGGCCGATGCCGATGCCGACGAAGACGTCGGAGAGAAAGTGCGCGGTGAGGAGGGCGCGGGTCAGGCTGAGCCACAACGCGATCGCGAACCACAGCGGCGCGCCGAGCGGCCAGACGGAGGTGGCGATCACGGCGACCGAGAAGATCGTCAGCGAATGGCCGGAGGGAAACGAGTTGCGCTTCAAGTCGAAGCCGAACGGAATGAAGCCGTAGAGTCCCATCTCCAGCTCGTCGCGCGGACGGCGGCGGCTGAGCACCAGCTTGATGGTATGGATCACGGCGCTGCCGGCGCCCAGCGCCAGCACGAAGGCGAGGGCGCAGTTGAACACCAGCTTCACCGCCGCATTTGCCGATCCGGTCGCCAGCAGCGTCCAGGTCACGAGATAGGTGACGACCGCCAGCGCCAGCCAGTGCGCGGCCTTGGCGGTGTGGGTCGTGGCGGTGAGGAAATTGTGCAGCTTGAGCGGGACGCGGTCATAGAGGACATGCACCGCGCGGCGGTCGATCGCCACGCAGGCCACGCCAAGTACGAGGAAGAACAGCCCAGACCACAACAGAACCATGGGCCCCTGCTTGCCGCGGCTGGGCGCTCAAGTCAAATCGGCGTGAGGTCGCTCCCGGTCCCCTTCATGCCGCCGCGCGCTTGTCGGCGCTCATCGGGAAGGTGACCTTCACGTCGGTGCCGATGCCTTCTTCGCTGGTGATGGTCAGGCTGCCGCCATGCTTTTCGGTCAGCGCCCGCACCAGCGCGAGGCCAAGGCCGGCGCCGGATTTGGCGATCATCGGGTCGCCTTCGACCTGCTCGAACGGCCGTCCCAGGCGTTCGAGATCATCGGTGGGAATGCCGATGCCGGTGTCGGAGATGGCGATGGTGGCGAAGCCGCCCCGCACGTACAGGCTGACGCCGACGCTGCCGCCCGCCGGCGTGAACTTGATCGCGTTCGACACCAGGTTGAGCATGATCTGCTTGACCGCGCGCTTGTCGGCGGTGACGAACAGCGGCTCCGTCGGGATCGCTATGCTGAGTTCGAGGCCGGCCTGTTCGGCGCGGTCGCGCAGCATCCGCACGCTGTCTTCCACGGTGCCGTTGAAATCGACGGTTTCGAGGTTCAGTTCCAGCTTGCCGGCCTCGATCTTGGCCATGTCGAGCATGTCGGAGATGAGATCGAGCAGCAGCTGGCCGGAATCGTAGATCAGCGTCGCGTATTCTTCGTATTTCTCGTTGCCGAGCGGCCCGAACGTGCGCTGGCGCATCATGTCGGTGAAGCCGATCACGGCGTTGAGCGGCGTGCGCAGCTCGTGGCTCATGTTGGCGAGGAAGCGCGATTTCGCCTTGCTGGCGGATTCGGCCCGCTCCTGCGCCGCCTTGATTTCGAGTTCGTGTTCAATGCGCTCGGTGACGTCGTGCGAGATCGACAGCACGTTGCGCAAGGTCCCCGTCATCTGGTCGTAGATGCCGCGTACGGTCGTTTCGAGCCAGACGTAGTGGCCGTCGGCATGACGGGCGCGGAAGGTCTGCGTCAGCTTCTGTCCCGGCAGCGGCACGGCATTGATGGCATAGGCGCGCTCGATGTCGTCGGGATGGATGATGTCGAGGAAGTTGGTATAGGCAACGTCGTTCGGCCGGCGCGCGAGGATTTTTTCGAGTGCCGGGGAGGCGAAATAGACTTCTCCGCTCGGCTCTCGGACGATCACGATGTCCGAGGTCTCATCCGCCAACAAGCGATACGCATAAAGCGCGTTGTCGCGTATCTGGTCTCCGGCAGCGGCCGTCATCGCAATCCTCGCCCCGAGCAAATGTTCCTGCCCCAAGCCAACCTTACAGAACGCATGTTAATCAAGGATTTCCGTCTCGCGCGCCGGGTGCTTAATGCGGCATTAACAGGCCATAACGAGAGGTGGATGCGGCGCCGGCAACGTGTATAAACGCGACGGCTTTGGGAAAGGGATTATCGATGCGTCGGATTGCAGCCGTAATGGCCGCTGCCATGGTTCTTGTGCTTGGTGCCTGCCACGGCAAGGCGAAACCGGCCGGAGGGCCCTTGTCCGAGGAGGCGAACGCGGCCTACCTCAAGGATAATGCGAACAAATCCGGCGTCGTGCAGGTCCCCGGCATCCAGTACGAGGTGCTGGTGAAGGGCGATGGCCCGCAGCCGAGCCGTAAGGATTGCGTAACCGTGAATTACAAGGGCTCGCTGATCGACGGCAAGGTGTTCGACCAGACCGAACCCGGTGCCCCGGCGACGTTCCCCGCCGGCCGGCTCATCCCCGGCTGGGTGGAAGCCCTGCAGATGATGCATACCGGCGACAAGTGGCGCATCGTCGTCCCCGCCGGTCTGGCCTACGGCAAGGACGGCGCCGGCAACGGCGTGATCCCGCCCAACCAGACGCTGGTGTTCGAAGTCGAAATACTGAAGGTCATTCCCGACTGCGCCGCCGTCGGACAGTAGGTGCCCCCTTTGCCCTTACGGGCACTTCCCCCCGCGGTCCAGGTGCGAACGCGATAATCGGTTCGTCCGCGGGGGCAGAAAACCGCGACGAGATGGCGTTCAGTTTTTTCGCGCCAGCGCCCGCCAGGCGATGTCGCGGCGGCAGAAGCCATCGGGCCAGTCGATCGTGTCGACGGCGGCATAGGCGCGGGTGCGGGCTTCGCCCACGGTCGGGGCGGTAGCGGTGATGTTGAGCACCCGGCCGCCGCTCGCCACCAGCTTGCCGTCGTTCAGCGCCGTACCGGCATGGAAAATCGTCACGCCCGCCAGCTTGGCAGCGGCTTCGAGGCCGCGGATTTCCGAGCCCTTGGAATAGTCGCCGGGATAGCCCTTGGTCGCCATCACCACCGTCAGCGCGACGTCGTCGTGCCAGCGCAGATCGACCTGGTCGAGCAGGCCGTCGCGGGCGGCGATCAGCACCGTGAGCAGGTCCGACTTCAACCGCGGCAGGATCACCTGGGTCTCGGGATCGCCGAAGCGGCAGTTGAATTCGATCAGCTTGGGCTCGCCGTTCTTGATCATCAGCCCGGCGAACA
>NZ_JBWZET010000107.1:0-17129 GCF_056722145.1 Rhizomicrobium sp.
GGCCTGGCGCGAGCACAAACTCAAGAACGTCGACGACGAAATACCGCGCGACAAGCAGACCGTGCTGACGGGCCTTTCAGCCTCGGGCAAATCCAGCCTCGCGTTCGACACCATCTATGCCGAGGGCCAGCGCCGTTATGTCGAGTCGCTGTCGGCCTATGCGCGCCAGTTCCTCGAACTGATGCAGAAGCCCGATGTCGATCACATCGAAGGCCTGTCGCCGGCCATCTCCATCGAGCAGAAAACCACCTCGAAGAACCCGCGTTCCACCGTCGGCACCGTCACCGAGATCTACGACTATCTGCGCCTGTTGTTCGCGCGCGTCGGCATTCCCTATTCGCCCGCGACCGGCCTGCCGATCGAGAGCCAGACCGTGAGCCAGATGGCCGACCGCATCCTGGCGCTGCCCGCCGGCACGCGGCTCTATCTCAACGCCCCGATCGTGCGCGGCCGCAAGGGCGAGTACCGCAAGGAATTTGCCGAGCTGCAGAAGAAGGGTTTCCAGCGCGTCAAGGTCGATGGCAAGTACTACGACCTCGGCGCCGTGCCCGCGCTCGACAAGAAACTGAAGCACGACGTCGAAGTGGTAGTCGACCGCATCGCGGTGAAGCCCGACATGGGCAACCGTTTGCCCGACTCCATCGAGACCGCGCTGAACCTCGCCGACGGCCTGTTGGTGGTGGAATTCGCCGACGAGAAGGAAAACGGCAAGCCGCGCCAGATGCTGCTGTCGTCGAAATTCGCCTGCCCGGTGTCCGGCTTCACCATTCCCGAGATCGAGCCGCGGCTGTTCTCGTTCAACAATCCGCACGGCGCCTGCCCGGCTTGCGACGGCCTCGGCACGCAGATGTATTTCGATCCGGCGCTGATCGTTCCCGACGAGAGCTTGACCTTGCGCACCGGGGCGCTGTCGCCGTGGCACAAATCCTCCTCGCCGTTCTATTTGCAGACGCTGGAAGCGCTGGCGAAACACTACAAATTCTCGCTGACGGTGCCGTGGGAAGACCTGCCGAAGAAGGTCAAGGATGTCATCCTTTACGGCTCCGGCGATGACGAGGTGAAATTCATCTACGACGACGGCATGCGCCGCTACGAGACCAAGAAAACCTTCGAAGGCGTCATCCCCAACATGGAGCGGCGCTACAAGGAAACCGACAGCTCGTGGATTCGCGAGGACATGGAGCGCTATCAGGATTCCAGCCCGTGCGAAGTCTGCAAGGGCTATCGCTTGAAGCCGGAAGCGCTGGCGGTGAAGATCGGCGGCCTGCATATCGGCGAGGTGTGCGAGAAGGCGATCCGCTACGCCGATGCCTGGTTCCGCGATGTCGACAAAGACCTGACGCCGCAAAGCCAGGAAATCGCCGCCCG
Organism: Rhizomicrobium sp.; assembly: GCF_056722145.1. Taxonomy (NCBI): domain Bacteria; kingdom Pseudomonadati; phylum Pseudomonadota; class Alphaproteobacteria; order Micropepsales; family Micropepsaceae; genus Rhizomicrobium; species Rhizomicrobium sp. The sequence goes on from NZ_JBWZET010000107.1 coordinate 1,369, forward strand.
CATCTTGAAGGAAATCCGCGAGCGGCTGAAGTTCCTCGTCAATGTCGGCCTTGAATACCTGACCCTGGCGCGCGCCTCGGGCACGCTGTCGGGCGGCGAAAGTCAGCGCATTCGTCTCGCCTCGCAGATCGGCTCCGGTCTCACCGGCGTGCTTTACGTGCTCGATGAGCCCAGCATCGGCCTGCATCAGCGCGACAACGTCAAGCTGCTGGAAGCGCTGCAGGGCTTGCGCGATCTCGGCAACACCGTCGTGGTGGTGGAACACGACGAAGAGGCGATCCGCACCGCCGATCATGTGGTGGACATGGGTCCCGGCGCCGGCATTCACGGCGGCCACATCATCGCCGAGGGCACGCCCGAAGACATCATGCGCAATCCCAACAGCCTGACCGGCAAATATCTCGTCGGTCTGGAGCAGATCGCGCTGCCCAAGAAGCGCCGCCCCGCCGCGCATAACCGCTGGCTGAAGGTGATCGGCGCCCGCGGCAACAATCTGAAGAACGTCACCGCCGAGATTCCGCTCGGCACGCTCACCTGCATCACCGGCGTGTCCGGCGGCGGCAAATCGACGCTGACCATCGAGACGCTGTACAAAGCGGCGGCGCGCAAACTGATGCAGGCGCGCGAACATCCCGCCGCCCACGATCGCATCGAGGGCCTGGAATTCCTCGACAAGGTGATCGACATCGACCAGAGCCCGATCGGGCGCACGCCGCGCTCCAATCCGGCCACCTATACCGGCGCCTTCACGCCGATCCGCGATTGGTATGCCGAACTGCCGGAATCCAAGGCGCGCGGTTATCAGCCGGGACGCTTCTCGTTCAACGTCAAGGGCGGGCGCTGCGAGGCGTGCCAGGGCGACGGCGTCATCAAGATCGAGATGCACTTTTTGCCCGACGTCTACGTGCAGTGCGATGTCTGCAAGGGCAAGCGCTACAATCGCGAAACGCTGGAAGTGAAATTCCGCGACAACTCCATCGCCGACGTGCTCGACATGACGGTGGAAGCCGGCGCCGAGCTGTTCAAGGCGGTGCCGTCCATTCGCGAAAAGCTCGATACCCTGACCCGCGTCGGCCTCGGCTATGTCAGCATCGGCCAGCAGGCGACCACGCTCAGCGGCGGCGAAGCCCAGCGCGTCAAGCTGTCGAAAGAACTGTCGCGCCGCGCCACCGGCCGCACGCTCTACATCCTCGACGAACCCACCACCGGCCTTCACTTCCACGACGTGAAGAAGCTGCTCGAGGTGCTGCACGAGCTGGTCGACAACGGCAACACCGTCGTCGTCATCGAGCATAATCTCGAGGTGGTGAAGACCGCCGACTGGCTCGTCGACCTCGGCCCCGAAGGCGGCGACGCCGGCGGCGAAATCGTCGCCCAAGGCACCCCCGAAGAGGTGGCAAAGGTCGCCCGCAGCTACACCGGCCGCTACCTCAAGCCTCTCCTGAAAGGTATCGCGCCAGGAAGGATCGCGGCCAGCGCGAAGAAGGTGAAGGCAGCAGAGTAAATCGATGAGCCAAACGCTGACATTGATACAAGCATTGGCTCGCAAAGGAAAAATTGTGGTGTCGGCGCACGGCTATGACGAACTGGCCGCCGATGGTATATTCTTTTCGGAGGTACTTGACGGCCTGACCTCTGCGATCCTGGTGGAGGATTATCCGGAGGCGGCCAAGGGACCGAGTGTATTGGTGCTTCAAACCAGCGATGGCGGCGAGCCCATCCACGTCGTTTGGGGTATTCCGAAGGGAAAGCAGGAACCTGGCGTTTTGATCACTGCCTATCGTCCGGACCCGGAACGTTGGTCGACAGATTTCAGAAAGCGGAAGACGTCATGACACGCAAATCCGTCAAGCTGGTGCGAGAAGGCAGATACGCCGCCGAAGTTCCGGTGGAACTGATCGCCGATGAAGGCGATTGGGCGCCTTACATCAGCGTCGATGATGCCAAAAAGCTCGACGCCGTCCGCCATGCTTTGCGCGTAGGCGACGTGGCAGCCGCAAGCGAACTCGGCCGCGTCTTTGAGCTGCAGCCGGTGACGGTGTAAAACCTTTCAGCGCTCGCCTGCCTCCTGACCGCTCACCCGCCTCCCCATGCTGTCATCCCCGGCGAGCCCGCGCCGCACAATCTCGAAGAATAATCGCCGCTGTTTAGGCGCGGGCGAGGGAAGGGGACCCAGGTGGCCGCGCCCGCACGCCCTCGAAAATAAAGCACGACACATCTCTCTCATCGTACAGGTCGGAAAACCTGGGTTCCGTTCCCCTCCTCGCCTTTGCTGTGCTTCGGCACGTCGGCCTGGAATGACAAGATGGTGCGAAGCGCAAAAAATAATTCACGCGGAGAACGCGGAGGCAGCGGCCCTGGCCCCCGAACCGCGCCCAATTTTTGGCACGTCGTCTCCGCGTCTCCGCGTGAATCCCATTTGGCACCCCAACGCGCCGACACAGCTCTTCGCGTTGGGCACGATGGCGCGATCCGGGATCTACTTGGAAATCTGACTTGCGTGAAAATGAGTCCCGGGTCTGCACGCCGCTTAGAGCAACGAACATTCAGACGAGATCACGTCGTTCATCTTTCCTCCCCCGCGCCGACAGATCCTTTCACGCCGCACCGTCATGATTTGAGCATCGCGGGGGAGGAAAGAATGATCTCGCTTGAACGTCCGATGCTCTAGCTGCGTCTGCTATGCCGGCACCTCACCCCTTCGCCAGTTCCTCGCAGCGGACGATGCCGCGTTCGAGCGCGGTGGCGATGTCGTCGCCGGCTTTCAAGCCGTTGATCACGGCCTCGGTGATGCCGCCGGGGGTGGCGGCGTGGGTGAGATAGGTGTCGAGTTCGGCGCGGCTGACGCCTTGCGGGCACACCGCCAGCGCCCATTCAACGATGTCGGCATACCCGGCGAGATCATGGCGGCGGCCGGCGGCGTAAAGAGCGGCGCGATCGATCGGGCGGTCGTTGCCAATGCACCACGCCGCCGCCATCGGCAGGCAAGTCGCCAGCGCGGTGTACGCCGCCGTGCTTTGCTCCGACGGCAACAGCGTCACCCGCAATCCCAGCGCCTTGAGCAATTCTGCCACCGCTTCGTGGCGCGGATACAGCGCCGCGATGCCGTTCTGTTTCGCCAGCGTTTCGGGATCGCTGATCATCGCCCGCAGGCGTGCCGGCGCTGCCGCCGGAAGGCGCGCCAGATCGATGCCGGCGAGAAACGACACCACCAGCGCGTCAGGCCGCATCGCCAATCCCGCGATGGCGTCGACGCTTTGCGGCCGCACCGTGTAGAAAACGAGTTTCGCCGTCGCCGCGAGTTCGGCCGGCGTCACCGCCTCAAGCCCCACCGCCGCCAACGCTGCCGCGCCGCGCGCCGATCCGGAATGGCAGACGAGCAGCTGCTGGCGCGGCCAGCCCGCCCGCAGCAAGCCCGACGCAATCGCGCGCCCCAAATGCCCGGCCCCGAACACGCCAAGCGGCGCACCGAATTCCACCGCCGCCGTCAATCCCATGACCCATCCCTCGCATTGTGTGGCGGTGTTAGCGCACATCAAAGGCCAAGTGAAGATGACTCACGCGGAGACGCGGAGAACGCGGAGGCATTTTCTTTGGCCCGTGCACTGCACGCGACATCCGGCACACTCGCTCCGCGTCTCCGCGTGAAATTACTTTTTTTGTTGTCACTCCGGACGCGCCGACGATTTCTGGCCCCGCAGGCGAACAGATGTCCGCGCGCGCACGTCGACCGTGGGGGCAGAAAGCACCTCCCAGAGTTTACCAATTCCGTTCATCTACATGAACCAAACCTGCACCCGCCTCGCAGGCGCGCAGCGATTGTCGCACCGGCTTGAATTGTTGGCATCGCATACCCAGGTCTATGGGCTAGGCCAGCCGGCTTTTCAGCCACAGCAGCGCGATCAGTGTTTTGCCGTCGACGATCTCGCCGCGGTCGATCATCGCGAAGGCCTCGGCATAAGGCACTTCCAGGACTTCGATGTCCTCGCCCTCTTCCGCCAGGCCGCCGCCGGTCGCGACCGGTTCAGCGCTGGTGGTTTCGCCGTAGAACAGCGCGATGCGTTCGGAACAGATGCCGGGCGTCGTATAAAAGGTGGTGATGGGGATCAGCGCGCCGACCTCATAGCCCGCTTCTTCCACGGCTTCGCGCCGGATGGCCTCTTCCGCGGTTTCGCCTTTGTCGATCAGGCCGGCGACGACTTCTGTCAGCCAGCCACCGTCATGCGCGAGCGAAGAATAACGGAACTGGCGCACCAGGATGACTGAGCCGCGTTCCTTGTTGTCGAGCAGCAGTGCCGCCGCCAGTTCGCGCTTGAGATTGAAGCGGTTCACCGGCGGGCTCATCGCACCGGTCTGAAGTTCGAACGACACCGAAACGTCTTCGACATGGAAAAAGCCGTCGAGCACGACGCGGCGATTGAGAATGGAGGCTTTGCGTTTCATGACAAATGACACCTCTTGAACGCTTACGGCCGCCAGCCGTCCAGCACCAATTCCGGCGTGAACGGCCGCGCCTGTTCGGCGGTGAAAATGCGGCGACGAGCCGATGCAACGCCGGCACCGGGACCGGTCGAGGCGAATTCGTAGAACCGCGCCTCTTCCGGCTGCATCTGGGTCTTGCGGCCGTCTTTGGCGGTGTAGCCCATCGGGTACCAGCCCTCGGGCACGATGTGGTCGTCCATCCAGCACTGGATGAAAGCGGCCGCACCGACCGCATCGGGATCGCCATAGCGTCCGTCGGCAAAGGTACCGGTTCGCCGCCAGGGACGGCCCAGCGCAACGGTGTGCGGCGCGACGCCATCGGCCTTGGTCAAGCGACAGGCAGCAAACAGAAAGCCATAGGGCTGCGTGCGTTTGGTATCGGGCGCCACCACATAGCCGTTGAAATCCTGCCCCGGCCGCAGGCGCGAAACGAGGGTGCAGCGATCGAACACCGCGCGCCCCGCCCCGAAGATGAAATCGACCGAGCCTTCCACTGTGCAGGCGCGGAAAAGGCTGCGGCCCGCATCGACGAACAGGGTGTCCTGATGGCCGGTGAGATGGACATTGTCAAACAGCGCGCGGTCGGCGCCGCCTTCCACCGCCAGCGCCACGGCCTGCGAGCCCGAAGGACCGGTCTTGTCGTCCGGCACCGGCTTGGGCAGATGGGCGACGTAATCGAAATCGTTGGCGAACGTGATCTGCCGCGCGGTGAAATCGGGCGCTCGCACCGTCACCGTCGGCGTCCCGAAGGTGCCGACCGCTTTGCCGTCCGGTCCTGTGTCGCCGGCCGAAGCGTTGAAAACGATGCGGGCGCGCCCCTCGCCGATCAGCTCGACATTGGGCTTGGTCACGCTGACGCGCTCGCGCCAATCGCCCGCCGTGACCAGGATGCGGAAGCGCCGATCGCCCGGCGCCGCCGCCACCGCCGCGCCGACCGAGGTGTAAGGCCCGGTCTTCGCCACCACCGCATCATAGCCGCCGAGCGCCCGCGCCGGCGCGGTCAAGCCGACGGCGGCCAGACCGGTCACGACGGCGCGCCGGCTCGGCATCAGAGCCCGGCCGGAAGGGGCGCGAATTCGCTCGCCGCCAGGGCGCGCGGCGTGAAGCGGGCATTGAGGACGGCGCCATGGAACGGCGTCGCCTTGTTGATGCGCATGCCGATACCGGTGCGCCCGGCCTTTTGCGGGGTATACGCCAGTTCCGCTTCCGCCTGCAGCACGCCATCGACATAGGCGCGATAGATCTTGCCGTCGAAGGTCTGCTGCACCGCGTACCAGCGCCCGATCGGGAAGGTTTTTTCCGGCACCACCAGCGCCGTGTTGTAGCCGGGGCCGGTGGTGAAGGCGTCGAGATACCAGGCGTTTTCGACGACGCGGATTTCGAACAGGGTGCGCGGCGACTGGGCATCGCCGTTGACCGGATCGGCCTCGGCGAGGTGCAGCCAGCGCTGCTCGAAGGCGCCGCCATCGGGACGGAACACCGCTTCCACCGTGAAGGTGCTGGCGCCGGCCAGCGGATGGTTGGCAACATAAACGATATCGCTGGCGCCGTCGAACAGCACCGCCTTGCCGGCCGGCGTGTCGATCAGCTTGGGAGCGCCCTCGATCGTGGTCGGAAAGCCGCCGATGCCGGAAAGCCGGTCGAAAGTCCAGAGAGTGCTCATGGGGAATATCCCGAAGGTTGTGCCGATTCGCGGCGGAGGATATCGCTAATTGAGGCCTTGCGGCATGGGCAGGAAGTCCTGCGGCTGCAGCGCTTTCGGCGTGAAGCGGGCCTGGTAGACCGCCCCCCTGAAATAGTCGACGCGATTGATGCGGGTGCCGAACACGGCATGGCCGTCGCCCTGCGGCGTGAACGCCAGTGCCGCTTCGCCCTGCAGTTCGCCGTCGACATAGGAGCGGAAGATCTTGCCGTCATAGGTCATCGCCACCCGATACCAGCGCCCCAACGGGTGCAGCTTGTCGGTCACCATCAGCGGCAGATGGTAATTGGTGCCGTGGGTGAAAGAATCGAGATACCACTGGTCGCCGACGACGCGAATTTCGAACAGGAAGCGCGCGCCCGTGTCCTGTCCGGTCTTGGGATCGGTCTCGGCAAGGTGCATCCAGCGCTGTTCGAACGGCCCGCCTTCGGGGCGGAACACCGCCTCGACCGTGAACGTCGTAGCCCCCGCCAGCGGATGCTTGTCGATGAAGAGTGCATCCTTGACGCCGTCGAAGCGTACCGCCGGACCGGCGCCGGTGGTGATGATCTGGGGAGCACCTTCGGCATGGGCCGACGCGCCGCCGATGTGATCCAGGCGATCAAGGCGCCACAGCGCGCCTTCGGGCGCACTGCTACAGCCGGCAAGGAAAAGCGCGGCGATCAGAAGAAACAAACGCATGCGATTGATCTGGCCTCAGACGTTGTAAAAGTCGCGATACCAGGCGACGAACTTGGGCACGCCGACCGAGATCGGCGTCGTCGGCGCGAAGCCGAGGTCGCGCTTGGTATCCTCGATCTCGGCATAGGTCGAAACCACGTCGCCCGGCTGCATCGGCTCGAAACGCATCTTCGCCTTCACCCCGAGGGCGCTTTCCAGCGCTGCGATGAAGTCGGTCAGCTTTTCGGAATTGTTGTTGCCGATGTTGTAGACCTTGTGCGGCGGCTTCAGCGCCGGCGGCGCTTCCATCGCGGCCTGGATGCCGGCGACGATGTCGTCGATGTAGGTGAAGTCGCGCCACATTTCGCCGTTGTTGAACACCGGGATTTCCTCGCCGGCCAGCATGGCGCGGGTGAACAGGAACGGCGCCATGTCGGGGCGTCCCCACGGCCCGTAGACGGTGAAGAACCGCAGCCCGACCTGCGGGATGCCGTAAAGATGCGCGTAGGTGTGCGAGATCAGCTCGTCGGCGCGCTTGGTGGCGGCATAGAGCGATTGCGGCGTGTCGACCGCATCGCCGACCGCAAACGGCAGCTTGGTGTTGCCGCCATAAACCGACGACGACGACGCATAAACGACGTTCTTGAGGTTTTTCAGCTTGCGCGCCAGTTCAAGCACGACCGTATGCCCCATCACATTGGCGGTGATGTAGGCATACGGATTGATCAGCGAGTAGCGCACGCCCGGCTGGGCACCGAGATGGATGATGTGCGAGAAATCCTCGCCCGCCAGCGCCAGTGTCGTTTCGCGGTCGGAAAAGTCGATATTCAGGTAGCGAAATCCGGCCTGGTCGCACAGCCGTGCCAGACGCGCCTTTTTCAATTGCACGTCGTAATAGTCGTTGAGGTTGTCGATGCCGGTGACGGCAACGCCGCGTGCCAGCAACGCCTGACTGACATGGGAGCCTATGAAGCCGGCGGCGCCGGTGACGAGCACGCTCATGGCTGCTCCACGTAGATGTTCGAAGCGCTCTTAACCCAAATTCGTCTCGTTGACTACGGGCGCTTCCTGGGTCAACGCCTTGTAGGCAAAAGCGGGCGCGGAGAACACCAGCCCGTAGAGGAAGGGCGCCAGGACGCACTCGACGCCTTCGAGCATCGGCAAATGCTCCGCCGTCTGGCGCAGGATTTGGGCGTTATGGCGCAACTGCGCCGCCTGATCCGCCATCAACTCGAGGTGGGGATTGAAGCTGTCGAGCCCGACGATCAGGCCATGCAGCACGTATACCGCGAGCGTCACCGGAACGCCCGTCGCCACGCTGACGCCGATCATGCGCCAGACGTTGCCTTTGACCAGTGTCCAGCTGCGCTCCAGGCCAATGCCGCCGTCCATCACCGTCGCCGGCAGCACCAGCGAACCGAGCCGGACGAAGAGATAGATCAGGATCGGGCACGCCAGAAGTCCAACCAACACCCCGAAACCCAACGCCTGTTGGCCGGGCGCCATGCCCGGCGTCGCCATCCCCAGCACGCTCGACAGCACCATTCCGACGATCATGCAGATCACGGCGGCAAGGCCCATCAGCGCCGCCAGCGCCAGCGTCCCGCCGATGAAGCGGAATTCGGTGCCGCCGAGCGAGAACCGCAGCCACAACGGCCGCTTCACCGGCTTGAGAATTTCGCGGCAGATGGCGACCCCGATCATGGCCTGAAGGGCCAACTCGACGAACTGAAAGCCGAGTTGCCCCACCAGCATCGGCCCCAGGCGCGACGCATCGCCGGTATCGAGGGCAGTCGCCTGGGCAGTGTAGAAGGCCCCGTTAATGAAATAATCGGCCACCGTCAGGACGATGATGGGAAGCCCGATCAGGCCGATCACGTTTTCCAGGCCCACAAACGTGAACCGGTACGCCGACGCGATGGTCTGACCCACGGGTATCTTCTTCATACACAGTCCTCTCCGGCAACGCTGCCGGGGGTTATAGGCAGTTGCCGCCGCCAATCAACTAGGCGGTGACTTCCCGGTACGCCTTGCCGACGGCGCCCAGATAGGTGCCGGTGATCACCAGCGAACTGATGAGTTGAAAGACGAGCATGACCGGGAAGATCGGCAGCATTGCCTTCAACATCGCCATCGATTCCGCCGGTGAAGGATGGCTGCCGAGAGCCGTCATGTGCGAAAACATGATCGGCATGGTGACGAAATTGCTGATCGTGCCGACGACGAACGAGATCGGGAATACCACCGCCAGGAAGACGATGATCGCCATCCCGACGTTGCCGCAGCCCAGCGCCCAGGAGCGGCCGAGCCCGATCCGGTTTTCCACCACGATCACGGCCGGCAGGAAGAACAACAGGCGGACCGAGAGATAGACGACCGCCACGATCAGCCCGATCGCCTGCAGGACGTCGAACAGGATCACCACGCCGAGCGGCACATGCGGGATTGCCGAAACGGCGAAGTGCAGCGCGATTCCGACGGCGATGCTGACCACCGCCAGCGCCATCATGACAATGGCGGTCACGATTTCGCCGCCGACCATGCGCCACACCGGGCTGCCGAGCGAAAAATAGAACAGCGTCGTGCCGCTCCGGTTGCCGACGGCGCGTTCGAGGATGCCGACCTTGATCATGGCGCCGATCACCAATCCGGCGACGGCGATGATCGGCATGGCGAAGAAAAGCCTCGTCATACGGGCAACGACAAAGCTGTCGATGTCGGCCGGCCGCACGAAATGGCCAGTCAGCCAGTCGAGCGGCACCAGGGTCAGCACGAAGGCGGCCATGATGGCCAGGAAAACGACCGAGGGGAACCAGACGATTCCGATGATCGAAACGATGTTGCGAAAGAAAAACATGTAGGCGCCGTCGATCGTCGCCCCAAGCGGTATCTTCTTCATGGCCAGTTCCCCCGTAATGCCCAGTCCGGCGAGCCTACCCCCTCCGCCCCGGCGCGACAAATCCGTCGCCAGCACGATGACTTGAGCGGCCGCCGCGATTAGACTCGCTCCAATTCCTGGAGGTTTCATGACGTTCGAAGACCGCTGGTGCGACGGGCTCGGCTTGGCCGCTTTGGTCGCCGCCGGCGAAGTGAGCCCGGCAGAACTGCTCGAAGCCGCGATTGCCCGCGCCGAGCGGCTCAATCCGTCGCTCAATGCCCTCATCTACAAGGACTACGAGCGGGCGCGGGCGACGGCCGAGCAGCCATTGTCGGGCCCGTTTGGCGGCGTTCCGTTCCTGCTTAAGGATATTTCCCTGCAGGCGATCGGCACGCCGACGCGCCAGGGCTCGCGCTTCTGGCCGCCGTTTCCCGCCGATCACGACACCCATTTGATGACCCGCTTCCGCCGCGCCGGGTTGGTCGCGTTCGGCAAGACCAATGTGCCGGAATTCGGTTTGGTGCCGACCACCGAAGGCAAATTGTACGGCGCCGCCCGCAATCCGTGGGATTTGTCGCGCTCGCCGGGAGGCTCTTCGGGCGGTGCGGCGGCGGCGGTTGCGGCCGGCATCGTGCCGCTCGCCCATGCCAATGACGGCGGCGGTTCGATCCGCATTCCGGCCTCGGCGTGCGGACTGGTCGGGTTGAAGCCGACGCGCGGACGGGTGTCGGCCGGCCCCGATCTGCCTGACAGCGTCGACGGCTTGGCGCTCGAACTGGTGGTTTCGCGCAGCGTGCGCGATACGGCAGCGGCGCTCGACGTGGCGGCCGGCAACGAGCCCGGCGATCCCTACAGCGCACCACCGGCACCGCAATCGTTCCGGCTCGTTGCGCAAACTGCGCCGCGCCCGTTGCGCATCGCCTTCACCACCACGCGCCTCGACGGCACCAAGCTTCATCCCGATTGCGTCGCCGCGGTCGAACATGCCGCCGGTTTGTGCCGGTCGCTCGGCCATGCGCTGGAAGAAGCTTCGCCCGATGTGGAGGTGGGCCTGTTCGAGCCCGCCTTTACCGATTTGTGGTGCAGCCATCTGGCGTCGGCGATCGATTTCCTCGCCCGCGTCACCAGCCAAACGCCCGGCCCCGACAAGCTCGAAGGCTTGACGCTTGCCTATTACGAGCGCGGCAAGACGGTGAGCGCCAGCCGCTACATTCAGTCGAAAATGATCCTTGGGCAGATCACCCGCGGGATCGCGCGCTTTCATCAGCATTACGACCTCTGGCTGACGCCCACCTTGGGTGAGCCGCCGTGGCCGCTCGGGCGCTTCAACCCCGACCGCCGCGATCTTGCCGCCGTGATGGCCGAGTTCGCCGCCTACGTGCCGTTCACGCCGATCCAGAACGTCACCGGCCAGCCGGCGATCAATCTCCCGCTATACTGGAATACGAACGGCCTGCCGATCGGCGTCCAGTTCGTCGGCGCTTTCGGCGATGAGGCGACTTTGCTACAGCTCGCGACCGCTCTGGAGCGCACCGCTCCGTGGGCCGAACGATACAAGGAAATTGTCCTCTGACATGAGCAACACCATCCACATCATCGGCGGCGGCCTCGCGGGCAGCGAAGCGGCGTGGCAGGCGGCGAGCACCGGCGCCCGCGTCATCCTGCACGAAATGCGCCCGAGCCGTACCACCGACGCCCACGGAACCGACGGCCTTGCCGAACTGGTGTGCTCCAATTCGCTGCGCTCCGACGATGCCGAGAACAATGCGGTCGGCCTGTTGCATGAGGAAATGCGCCGTGCCGGCTCGCTGATCCTGCGCGCGGCGGACGAGCATCGCCTGCCGGCGGGCGGCGCTCTTGCCGTCGACCGGCACGGCTTTTCCGAGGCTGTCACGCGGGCGCTGAGCGAGCATCCCGCCATCGAGATCGTGCGCGAGGAAATCGCCGAGCCGCCGGCGGAATGGGACAATGTCGTGGTGGCGACGGGGCCGCTGACCTCACCGGCATTGGCCGATTTCGTCCGCACGCTGACCGATGCGGAGTCGCTGTCATTCTTCGACGCCATCGCGCCGATTGTTCATCGCGACACCATCAACATGGACGTCGCCTGGATGCAGTCGCGCTACGACAAGGGCGACGGCAAGGATTATGTCAACTGTCCGCTCGACGGCGACCAGTATGCTGCCTTCATCGCTGCGCTGCTTACCGGCGAGAAGACCGAATTCAAGGAGTGGGAAAAGTCGACGCCCTATTTCGAGGGCTGTTTGCCGATCGAAGTCATGGCGAGCCGCGGTGTCGATACCTTGCGCTATGGACCGATGAAGCCGGTCGGTTTGCGCGATCCGCGCTTCGAAAGGCGCCCCTATGCCGTGGTACAGCTGCGCCAGGACAATGCGCTCGGCACCCTGTGGAACATGGTCGGATTCCAGACCAAGCTGAAGCATGCCGAACAGACGCGCATCTTCCGCATGATCCCGGGGCTCGAAAACGCTCAGTTCGCACGGCTCGGCGGCCTGCACCGCAACACCTTCCTCAATTCGCCGCGGCTGCTCGATCCCGAACTGCGGCTGAAGGCGCGGCCGTCGTTGCGCTTTGCCGGCCAGGTCACCGGCGTGGAAGGCTATGTCGAAAGCGCCGCCATCGGACTCCTCGCCGGGCGTTTCGCGGCCGGGAAAAATGCGCCGCCGCCGCCCACCACCGCCCTCGGCGCCCTGCTGGCGCACATCACGGTCGGCGCCGAAGCCGAAACCTTCCAGCCGATGAACATCAATTTCGGCCTCTTCCCCGAGCTGCCGCCGGGCCCGCGCGGCAAGGATCGCAAGCGCGCCATGAGCGCCCGCGCCCTGACCGATCTGGCCGGGTGGCTGGGATAGCAAAAAACCGCCTTGCGGCGGTCTCGGTACAATTCAGCGGATATAGAAGAAATGGGGAAACCTCCCGCAGTCTTCAAGGGGAGTTTTTCGGCTGCGACACATTGAACAAAACAAGTGCGATTCAATCACTTGCCGTTTTGGGGCCATGAGACCGCGGCGCGTTCGCACGGTTTCGCCGCAAAATCTTTCTTTCCTCCCCCGCGGTGAACAGGCGTCTGAAATGAGTTTGTTGGCGCGGGGGAGGAAAGAAGGGCAGCCCTAAAGGCGACCCGTTACCGCAACGCGCAGATACGCGATCTGCTTGCGCCACTGCGCCGGCTCGCCGCGAAGATAGAGCGGCACCAGCGCAGCCGGCAGGACCGCGGGCAAGACGGCGCGCGGATAGCGGAGCGAGCGCGCTTGGGCGTAATGCGTCCCGACCACCTCGCCGTCGCCACGCCCGGCAAGGCCATAGGCAATGGCGGCATCGCGCACGTCGGCGTCGCCGCCCAGAACGCGCTGCCATAGCCGCATCAGCGAGCCAACGGTGGCATCTGCAAAATCCTCGCCGGAACCATCGACGGATCGCGCTTCGATGATTGCTTCGAACAACGCGTCCGGCAGATCGAACCGCTTCAACGTTTCCGCCAGTGCCTGCGCCACGGCGTGATCGCGAGGGCTTCCGGCACGCGCCCGCTCGATCGTCTCGCGCCACCATTCAAGGCGGATCGCCTTCAGCATCGGCTCGCGCGGCTGCGACGCGGCGTGGGCGAGTTCGTAATAGAGCGCCGTCAACGCGAACAGATGCGGGCGCTTGTCTTCGGGTGCGAACAGGGCAGCAAAAAAGCGGTCCGGATCATGAGTCCGAACCGCTTTCTCGCATTCCTCAAAGGCGCCAATCAAATGATCAGCTTCTTCGGCTTACGGACATTCAGCCACGCGATGATGATCAGGCGGGTCACCATCACCGAGGTGAAGAACGAGGTGATGATGCCGACGCCGAGGGTCACCGCGAAGCCGCGCACCGGGCCGGAACCGAGTTCGAACAGGATCAACGCCGCGATCAAGTGGGTCATGTTGGCGTCGACGATGGTGGCGATGGCGCGCCGCTCGCCGGTATCGATGGCGCCGAGCATGCTTCGCCCGTTGCGCGCCTCTTCCCGCATGCGCTCGAAGATCAAGACGTTGGCATCGACCGCCATGCCGAGCGTCAGCACAATGCCGGCGATGCCGGGCAGCGTCAGCGTGGCGCCGAACAGCGTCATCGCCGCCATCAACAGGATCAGGTTGACGCCCATGGCGACGTCGGCGAACACGCCGAACAGGCCGTAGCGCAGCACCATGAACAGCGCGACCATGGCGAGGCCGGCGAGCGTGGCGATCTTGCCTTTCTCGATCGAGTCCTTGCCGAGTTCGGGACCCACGGTGCGCTGATCGATCGGGTTGAGCGGGGCCGGCAGGGCGCCCGCGCGCAGCAGCACGGCGAGGTCATTGGCGCTCTGCACCGTGTAATTGCCTTCGATCTGACCGGAGCCGGCCAGGATCGGTTCGCGGATATTCGGCGCGGTAAGAACCTTCTTGTCGAGCACGATGGCGAACGGCTTGCCGACATTCTCCTTGGTGATTTCGGCGAATTCCTTGGCGCCGACGCTGTCGAAGCGGAACGTCACCACGACCTGCCCGGTCTGCTGGTTGTTCGACCAGCCGGCGTCCTTGAGGCGGTCGCCCGCGATCAGCACGCGCTTTTCAACCAGGATCGGCAGCTGCGGCTGGCCGCCTTTTTCGGTCGCCATCGGCAGCAATTCGGAATTCGGCGGAATGCGGTGCTGGGTGATGGCCGCCATGGTGTCGTTGGTGGTGTCCACCATCTGGAACGTCATCTTGGCGGTGGTCTTGAGGATCTCGATCAGGTGCTTGGGATCGGCCAGACCCGGAACCTGCACGACGATGCGGTCCTCGCCCTGCTGCTCGATCGAGGGTTCCTTGGTGCCAAGTTCGTCGACGCGCTTGCGCACGACTTCGATCGAGCGGCCGACCACGTCCTTCTTGAGCTGTTTCTTGTAGGCGTCGCTCATCCGCATGACGATGGTGTTGTCGCCCGGCTGGGTGAGATCATATTGCTTGGTGCCGATCAGCGCGGCGCCCGACACGGCCGGATTGAGCTCCTTGATGGCGCCGAGCGCATCCTGGAATTCGCCGCCGTTGAGGATGTGCACTTCGATGGCACCCTCGGGCCGCTTGAATTCATAGGCGATGTGCTGCTTGCGCAAAGCGCGGCGGATGTCGCCGACCGTGGAGTCGAGCTGGTCTTTCATGACCTGGTCGAGCTGCACTTCGAGCAGCACGTAGGAACCACCCTGCAAATCGAGGCCGAGACTGACCGTGTTCTTCGGCATCCAGCTCGGCAGGCTGTTGCGCACGTTTTCCGGCAGCGCGTTGGGCAGCGCAATGGCAATCCCGAAAATCAGGATGAGCCCAACGACGATCCGGACCCAGTTAGAGACCTGCAGCATGATATGGTCCTGAACTTACTTGTCGGCCTTGGCTTCGACCGGCTGATTCTTGGCGCGCACTTCACCGACCGCGGCGCGCAGCACCTTCACGGTCACGCCGTCGGCGATTTCCACGGCGATTTCGGTATCTTCCTTGGCCGGAGCCTTGGTGATCTTGCCGATGATGCCGGAATTCAACACCACGGTGTCACCGCGCCGGATACCGTCCACCGCCGCACGAAGCTTCTTCTGCTGCTGCGCTTGCGGCCGCCAAACCAGGAAGTAAAAGATCGCGGCGAGGGCGATCAGCATCGGGAAGGGCGATCCGAGGAGTTCTTGCATCGAATAAGGTTCCGTTGACAGCGCGGCCGGGACTATAGCGGTGTGTCCCACCTTTGCAACTCTGTAAAATCAAAGGATTAGCGACCAAATTGCCGGCTCAGACCGCCGATCTCACCCTTGGAAATGGGGATTACCAGTGACGAAATCCAACAATTCGCGGCGGCGACCGAACGCCGCGCCCAAAACGCCCACGGCCGACGCTTTCGTGTGGGAGGCCGGCCCGGGTAAGTTGCATCCCGTTCGCAAAGTCGCCCGCCTGCCGCTCGGCCTGCTGCAAGGCGTCGAGGCCGCCCGCGACACCCTGATGGAGAACACGCGGCGCTTTGCCGACGGCCTGCCGGCCAACAACGCCC
>NZ_JBWZET010000108.1:0-12694 GCF_056722145.1 Rhizomicrobium sp.
GAATTGGTTGAAGTACGCCCGCGAATTGCAGGCCGCGGCGCAGACCGGGCTGTCCTATGCCGCCAACAAATACGAGAAGGACCGCTACGAGCACCTCGCCGATCTGGCGGCACGCATGATGGTGGAAGGCTCGGGCGAGCCGCTCGAACTGGTCAAGGGCGCGTTTGCCGAACAGTCGGGCTATTGCACCCCCAAGGTCGATGTGCGCGGCTGCATTTACCGCCGCAACGGCGACGGCAAGGGCGAAGTTCTGCTGGTCAGCGAACTCAACGACGGCGGCAAGTGGACCTTTCCCGGCGGCTTTTCCGATCCCAACGAAGGTCCCAGCGGAAGCTGTGTGCGCGAAGTCGAGGAAGAGGCCGGACTGGTGGTGAAGGTCACCAAATTGTGTGGCGTCTACGATCGCGACAAGCGCGGCGGCACCAGCCCGTATCCGTTCCACATCTACAAGCTGTTTTTCCTCTGCGAGGTGGTGGGCACCTGCGAAAAGTCGGCGCTGGAAACCGGCGATCCGCAATGGTTCGCCCTCGACGCGCTGCCGGAGCTGTCGTGGGACCGCACCAGCCCCTGGCACATCCAGCGCATGTACGAACACTTCCTCAATCCGGCAATGGCCGCGGATTGGGATTGATAATACCTCCCCTTGTGGGGAGGTCGAAGCGCACAGCGCTTCGGGTGGGGGGCGATGCATCCACGCAATCTGAAGGCGAGGGATAGGGCGAGGGTGCTTCGCAGCGAAATGCCCGATGCCGAGCGATTGTTATGGTGGAAGTTGCGTGAGGCCAACCGGAACGGCTTTCATTTCCGCCGGCAGGTTTGCATCCGTCAGTACTTTGCCGATTTCGCCGAACACGGGTAGAAGGTGGTGATCGAACTGGACGGAAGCCAACATGGCACCGACCATCAGGGGGCCTACGATGCTGTTCGCGATTCCGCGATCGCGGCAGAAGGCTATTGCGTTTTGCGCTTTCCGAATGAAGAAGTTGTTCGTGACCTTGATGGCGTGACAGCGTCGATCCTGCGGAGTGTGCTTCAACGTCGGCCCCCCACCCGACGCTCCGCGTCGACCTCCCCACAAGGGGGAGGTAATTGAATGTCCATTCTCATCCGCCGTGTCGCCCAGGCCGATCTGCCGGCGTTGCTGGCGATTTATAACCACTATATCGCCACCACGGCGGTCACCTTCGATCTCGAGCCCAAGACGCTGGCGCAGCGGCAGGAATGGCTCGACAGTTTCGCGCCGACGGGGCGGTATCAGTGTTTCGTCGCGGTGGCGGACGGCGAGGCGATCGGATGGGCGTGCTCGGGCCAGCTGCGCGAGAAGGCGGCTTACGATACGTCGGTGGAAACCAGCATCTACGTGAAGGACGGCGCCCACCGCCGCGGCCTCGGACGCCAGCTTTACGCGACGTTGTTCGAGGCACTGGGGCGCGAAGACGTCCATCGCGCTTACGGCTGCTTGACCGTCCCCAACGATCCCTCGGTCGCGCTGCATATCAAGATGGGGTTCGTGCACGTCGGCGGCTTCCACCAGGTGGGGCGCAAGTTCGACCGCTTCTGGGATGTCGCCTGGTACGAAAAAACCCTCTGACGGCCGCCTGTTCAGACCCTCGTTTACGATGTATATAAGACGTACTCGCAATAAGGGGGCGGGTAAGGAGAGGGTCATGTTCGGATCGTCGAAATCCCCGGGCGGCCAGCCACCCGAGCGCGCCAAAACCTCAGAGCCGATCGCCGAGCAGCTTGATGATGTGCCGCCGATGCCGGAAGGCTTCAAGCCTGCCACGGCTCCGGTCAAACGGCCGCTAAACTTCTCCGACAAGCCCAAACCGCCGCCGGCCGACGATGCCGCCCACCTTTATATCGGCGCCAATATCCGCCTGAAGGGCGAGATCGCCGGCTGCGATTTGATGCGGGTGGAGGGCGTCTACGAGGGTATCGCCAAGGCGCGCCAATTGGTGCTGTGCCCGGGCGGCTCGTTCCTCGGCACCGCCGATATCGACGACGCCGAAATCGAAGGCTCGTTCGAAGGCGCGTTGCATGTGCGCGGGCGGCTGTTCCTGCGCAAGCAAGGGCGCATCCGCGGGACCTTCAGCTATGGCCAGCTCGAGATCGAGCGCGGCGGCGAAATCGACGGCCGCATCCTGCCGTTCGACAAGAAGCCCGTGGCCAAACCGGTCGAGCCGGCCAAGCCGGGGACTCAGCCGGTTGCGCCGGCGGTCCAGGCGGCCCGCCCGGTACCGCGCCCGGCCGTCGGCGCCGGTCCGGCTCCGGCCGAATGACGGTTAATCCCCGGAAGTTGTTGTCGCGCATGCCCTTGAGGCGGCGAACGGCCCTAGCGGCGCCCGAAATCCCCTGCTATAGCGGCGCCCTTCCGCTGGACGGTTCGTCGGATCGTTCCAGGGGTAAGGCCCGTGCGCGGGCGTGGCGGAACTGGCAGACGCACTCGGTTTAGGTCCGAGCGCCGCAAGGCTTGTGGGTTCAAATCCCTCCGCCCGCACCAGCCTTAGCGCGCGGGAGCAAGCGAAGGCTGTCGCGCCGTAGCCCGGTGGCGAAGGCGGACATGCTCCCCCGCACGCTATGGCTCGGCAAGCCGGGACGTGTCGAGATAGAAAGTTTGGGAAGAAAACAAATGCAGATTACCGAGACCGTCTCCGAAGGCCTGCGCCGCGAATATAAGGTGGTGGTGGCCGCGTCCGATCTGGACAGCCGCCTCATCGGCAAGATCGAAGAAGTGAAGCCGAAGCTGAACCTCAAGGGTTTCCGCCCTGGCAAAGCGCCCGTCTCCTACCTGAAGAAGACCTTCGGCAAGTCGATGATGGGCGAAATCGTCGAAACGGTCGTCAACGAAGGCGTCCAGAAGGCGGTCACCGACAATTCGCTGAAGGTCGCATTCCCGCCACGCCCCGAACCGGTCGGCGATCTGCAGGCCGTGGTCGATGGCAAGGCCGATCTCGAGTTCAACGTCATCGTTGATCTGATGCCCGATTTCGAACTCGCCGACGTCGCCAAGCTCGATGTCGAGAAGCTGGTCGCCGACGTCGCCGACGAGGACATCGACGAATCGCTTAAGCGCATCGCCGAACAGTCGCGCACCTATTCCTCGCGCGAAGAGGGCGAAGATGCCCAGTCGGGCGATGCCGTGCTGATCGATTTTGTCGGCACCGTCGACGGCGAAGAATTCCAGGGCGGCAAGGCCGAAGGCTTCAACCTGACGCTCGGCTCGGGCCAGCTCATCCCCGGCTTCGAAGACCAGCTCATCGGCGCCAAGAAGGATGAGACCCGCGACGTCAAGGTGACGTTCCCGGCCGATTATCCGGAAGCCGCGCTGGCCGGCAAGGACGCCGTCTTCGCGGTCACCGTGAAGGACGTCAAGCAGCCCGACGAGCTCAAGATCGACGACAGCCTGGCCCAGACGCTCGGCCTCGACTCGCTCGGCACGCTCAAGGAGCGCGTCCGCGAGCAGCTCAAGCGCGACTACGCCCAGGCCAGCCGCCTGCACCTCAAGCGCCGCATCCTCGACGCCCTCGACACCCAGCATTCGTTCTCGCTGCCGCCGACCATGGTCGAAGGCGAGTTCAACGGCATCTGGCGCCAGGTCGAAACCGAGCTGAAGCGCGAAGGCAAGTCGGCCGAGGACGAAGGCAAGTCCGAGGAAGATCTCAAGAAGGAATATCACGAGATCGCCGAACGCCGCGTCCGCCTCGGCCTCGTCTTGGCCCGTATCGGCGAGCAGAACGGCCTGACGGTGTCGCCGGACGAAGTCCAGCGCGCCATCGCCGTGCGCGCCCGCCAGTTCCCCGGCCAGGAGCAGCAGGTGTTCGAGTTCTACGCCCGCAACGCCCAGGCCCAGGCCGAAATCCGCGCCCCTATCTTCGAGGACAAGGTGGTCGACTTCATCGCCGAACTCGCCCAGATCCGCGAAACCAAGGTCGACCGCGCCACGCTGTTCCTCGATCCCGACGAGGCGATGGACAAGCTCAAGGGCGAGAAGAGCGAATAGCGTCCTTCGAGACGGCGCTTCGCGCCCCTCAGGATGAGAGTTGGAAGGGCGCGGCCGGAAACGGCGGCGCCTTTTTCTTTGTGGTGCAAAACCGTTTTTTCCTCGCAGATTCCAATCCGGCGAGTGGCACGTTGTGGAAAGAGCGGGGGAGGTGGCCGTCAGGTCGGAGGGCGCGGTCTGAGAAATTTCTTTCCCTCGCCTAAGTGGCGGACTTTGATGTGAGATCGCCACCCCAACATTGTCATCGCCCGCAAATGCGGGCGACCCAGGTCAAATCTGTCGCGATCTTCGGGGTTGTGCCAGATGACACCTGGACGGCCCGCAGTGGCGGGCCATGACACCGAGAGGCCTGGGACGATCAGGGGATTCCGGCCGAACGTCCGAGCGCTAAGTGGCGACACCTCCACCGCTTTTTTGGCACCTAGAGCATCGGACGTTCAAGCGAGATCATTCTTTCCTCCCCCGCGATGCTCAAATCATGACGGTGGCACGCCGCCGAAACAGCGGGGGAGGTGGCCCATCAGGGCCGGAGGGGGGAATATTTTAGCGCCGGATCGGTCCCCCCTCCGTCGCTTTCAGCGCCACCTCCCCCGCTTTTTTGCCGGCGGTGCGGCGTGAAAGGATCTGTCGGCGCGGGGGAGGAAAGATGAACGACGTGATCTCGTCTGAATGTTCGTTGCTCTAGCGCGGCTTGGAGGGCGCGACTGCGCGGGAGAGGAACGTTTTGGCGCAATAACGTTCCAAAACCCTGCGGCATTGCGCGCAGGGCGGGGCGGAAAATAGTGAAGTACTTCACATTGTAAAGTACTTCGCAAATGACCATCTGGTTGGGCGTGGACATCACAGAAGGAACCCAACCCATGAAACGCTTTTCGCTTGTCGCCGCCTTTTTCACCGCTGCCTTGTGCGTTCCGGCCCTGGCCCAAGATCATTCCGTCGTTGTGTCCGGCATGGCGCCGATGGCGTCGGGCGGCTACCAGATCAAGGCCGTCCGGGTGGCGTTTGCCGACCTCGACATCGCCTCGGGCCAGGGCGCGGCGGCTTTGCTCGACCGCATCCAGATGGCATCGCGCGCGGTCTGCGGCGAGCGCAACGGCCAGATCATGAACGCCGATCGCAGCAAGGAATTCTCCGCCTGCCAGGCGCGCGCCACCCAGACGGCGGTGCAGGCGATCGGGGCACCGGCGTTGGTGCAGGTCGCCACCCAGCGCTGAGTGCGAGAAGAGGGCGCCCTCAGCGTTGGCCGTGGGCGCCCTTTTCAGATTCCAGCCAACCCTACCAGCGCTGATGCACATGCGGCGCGATGAGGCGCTCATAGATTTCGCGCACCGCCGCCATCGTGGCCGTGGAGAGCGCGGGCAGCGCCGCCGCTTCGGCATTCGCTTTGGCCTGCGCCGCATTGCGGGCGCCGGGGATCACCACCGTCACCGCCGGGTCCATCAGGATCCAGCGCAGCGCGAACTGAGCCAGCGTGGCGCCAGCCGGAACCAGCGGCTTCAATTCCTCCACCGCCTGCAGGCCGACCGCGAACGGCACGCCGGCAAAGGTCTCGCCGACATCGAAGGCTTCGCCGTGGCGGTTGAAATTGCGATGGTCGTCGGCGGCAAATTTTGAATCCGCCGTGATCTTGCCGGTGAGCAGGCCGCTCGCCAGCGGCACCCGCGCGATCACCGCCACGTTCTTCTTCGCCGCCTCCTTGAAGAACAGGTCGGCCGGGCGCTGGCGGAAGATGTTGTAGATGATCTGGATCGAGGCGACGTTGGGATACTCGATCGCCTTCAGCGCCTCTTCGACCTTCTCGACGCTGACGCCATAGGCTCCGATTTTTCCCGCCTTGACGAGGTCGTCCATCGTCGCGAACAGCTCGGGACGGTAGAGCGCTTCGGTCGGCGGACAGTGGAGCTGGACGAGTTGGAGCGTTTCGACGCCGAGGTTCTTCAGCGAGCGGTCGATGAAGACTTCCAGGTTCTTCCTGTTGTAGCCTTCCACCGTATGCGGATTAAGCCGGCGGCCGGCCTTGCTGGCGACGAACGGGCGGACGCCTTTGCGCGCCTTCAGCACCTCGCGGATGATCGTTTCGGAACGGCCGTCGCCATAGACGTCGGCGGTGTCGACGAAGGTGATCCCGGCATCGAGCGCGGCATTGAGGGCGGCGCGGCCGTCTTCCTCGCTGACATCGCCCCACGCCGAGCCGATCTGCCAGGCGCCGAAGCCGATCTCGCTGATCACGGCCGGCACTTTCCCAAATGACTTTTCACGCATGGACATCTCCCGATTCCGGTTATCGCCCCGGGGGGGTAACACTCGGGTCGAGCCGGGCGCTACCCACCCAATTGGGAACCGTGGTGGGAATATGTTCTCCTTGTTGTTTATCGATAAATATATATTGATAAACGAGGTTATCGCATCGTGTTTCGATAAGGGATCGACCCGCGGCGATCGTAGAAGGGGAACAGGTATGGCCAACACTCGCTGGCTTTCGAAGGTTTTGAAATGGTTTTTCACTGGCTTTGCCGCGCTGATGCTGGCGGCGGCCGTCGCGATCGTCGTGGTTATGGTCGTCGATCCGCAGCTGCCGCGCGATGCCGCGATGGGGCCGGTCAACGTCGAGGTGCTGGGCCAGCCGGGCAGCTTCGTGCTGCACCACTCGCAATTTGCCGCGGCGCTCGCCAAAGGCGGCGTCATGGTGCGCGTCGATGACGCTCGTGGCCTCTTGGAAATCGCCAAGCACAAGGGTCTGCCGGTGGCGCTGCTCGCCGTCGTCTATTTCATGCTGCTGTTCGGCCTGATGCGCCGGCTGTTCGCCAATGTCGGTCGCGGCGAAAGCTTCACGCGCCAGAACGTGCGGCTGGTGCAGCTGATCGGCTTCTCGCTGCTGGTCTATTCGCTGGTTTCGGCGGTGGCGCAGGGCTGTTTCGAATATGCGATGTTCGACTTCCTGTCGCACCACGCCACGTTCGAAGTCTCCGGCGCCGCGTTCCGCCTGCCGCAGCCGGGCAACGTGAGCATCAGTTTCGGCGAGGGCGGCAGCCCGTACTTCTTCACCGGCCTCTTGGTGCTGGCACTGTCGGAAGTCTTCCGCCAGGGGCTCGCGCTCAAGAACGACGCCGACCTGACGATCTGACCATGGCGATCAAACTCAATCTCGACCGGGTGATGTTCGAACGGAAGATCAGTCTGACCGAACTGGCCGACCAGATCGGCATCACCCTGGCCAATCTCTCGATCCTGAAAAACAACAAAGCGCGGGCGATCCGCTTTTCCACCCTCGATGCCCTGTGCCGGGCGCTGAACTGCCAGCCGGGCGAAATCATCGAGTGGGTGCCGGGAGAGCCCGAAGGAGACGACGACAATGCGTAATGTCTTTTGGCGCCAGATGGCGCACGCCGCGGTGGGCTTCTGTGTCGCCGCGGTTCTGACGGGCGCCGCCCACGCAGGCAACCCGCTGACGCCCGAGACCGCCAAAGCGATGTTTGCCGAAGCCAAGGCGGTGTCGGACAAGGATGGCGGCGTCACCTGGGGCCAGACGCTGTATGGGCCGATGCTGTTCATCGACAGCGATGCGCACAAGATCATCGCCAACCAGCCGGACGCGGCGGGCCTGTTGAAGCCCGAGGGCGGAGTCTGGGTCGGGGCGATGCCACAGGACATGCTCCCGGCCAATACCGCCCTCGAATGGCAAGGCAAGCGGTGGACTATGCTGAACTGGCCGATCTGGGGCGATGACGTCGGCCGGCCGCGTCTGCTGGCGCACGAGATGTTCCATCGTATCCAGCCCGGCCTGCATCTCTTGATGAACGACTCGACCAACGCCCATCTCGACACGCTGGAAGGGCGGCTGTGGCTGCAGCTCGAATGGCGGGCGCTGGCAGTGGCGCTGACCTCCACCGGCAAGGCGCGCGAAACTGCGATCCGCGACGCGCTGGCGTTCCGGGCTCATCGCGCCAGCCTGTTCGCCGGCACCGGCGAGAGCGAGCGCGTGATGGAGATCAACGAGGGTCTGGCCGAATACACGGGCGTGCGGGTCGCCGCATCCGATCCCGCTTCGGCGCGCTGGAATGCGGCGCAGAAGCTGCTCACGGCGGGTGAAAAGACCTGGGTGCGCTCGTTTCCCTACACCTCGGGCCCGGCCTACGGCCTGTTGCTCGATGCCCTGGCGCCCAACTGGCGTGTCGGCCTGACCGACAAGGCTGATCTCTCGGTGCTGCTCGCCGCCGCGCTGCCGAAAGCGGCTCCGGTCGATGCCGTGGCGCGTGCGAAGCTTTATGGCGAAGCGGATCTGCGCAAAGTCGAAACCGAGCGCGCCGCCGAAGCCGATGCCGCGAAGGCTGTCTTCCGCGCCAAGCTGATCGATGGGCCGGTGCTGTTGCTGCCCAATCTCGGCGAACATTTCCGCGTCAGATTCGATCCGCGCGAGCTGGTGCCAATGGGCGAGGCGGGGACCGTCTATCCGACCATGCAAGTCAGCGACGACTGGGGCAAGCTGACCAATGACGCCGGCACGCTGATGTCGCCCGACTGGCAGAAGGTGTTCGTCACGGCGCCGACCGAGACCGCGGGCGCACACCTGAAGGGCGACGGCTGGACGCTCGATCTGGCGCCGGGCTGGAAACTGATCCCGGGCGGCAACGCGGGCAGCTTCACCGTGAAGAAGGATTAGTCAGCACGTAATCGACATTGTTGGTGAGGAGTTCTTCCTCGCTGTAGTCGGCCAGTTGGGCGCGGATATCCCCGGTGAGGTATTCGCGCCCGAGGCCGTAGTCGATCGGCTTCTTCGTGGCGATGCGAAGGTATTTGCCGAAGATTTCCTCGTAATCGCGGAGCCGCATCTGGTTGAGATAGGAATTGGCCGGATAACGATTGGCGCACAGGTGGTCCCACGGTTCGGCCTGGCGCTCGAATTTTTCGCCGAGGCGCTCCTTGTACCATTCGGGGCGGTGGCTGCCGCTGATACCGGTGAAAAGGTCGGGGCGGATCAAGGCGACGCCGTTCGGGGCTAGCGCCCCGGCCATCGCCTTGACGATCGCGTCAACCTCGGGCTTGGGGATGTGCTCGAAGACATCCACCGAATAAACGAAGTCGAATTTGCCGGCGGCGGCCCAGAAGGCGGGATCGGCGCCGTTCTGCACCGTCAGGCGGGCGGCGAAATTGTCCCAGAATGGCACATCCGGTTTCATCACGGCGCGGCTGACGAGTTCGTCCCGCATCGCCCCATATTGGCGGCGGTCGAGCACGAGATAGCGCACGGCCGATTTCAGCGCCCGCTCGAAGCCATTGGTGCGGGCCATGCGGACGAGGCGGGCGGGCGAGAACCACAGCAGCGGAAAATCGAGGTCGATGCCGGTGACGTCGATGCCGTGATGGAAGAACCACAGCATCCGCAAAGGCCGCGTGCCGTAGCCGATTTCGAGCACCCGGCAGTTTTTCAGCGGTTTGCCACAATGGGCGCGGGTCAGCGCGTCGGCCTCGGCATAAAGCGCATCGAACGGAGCGAAGAACGCCGCGCCGGTCTCCTGCCCCATCCGCATGACGAACAGCGACAGGTATTCGCGCAGCTTCTCGAACACCGGCAAAGCAATCGAAGAGGCCGACCGCATAAGGATCCTTTCGGCCAGCAGTGGCCGGCGAACCCGCGAACTTACGCCAGCGCGGTAAACGGAGGCTGAAGTGGTCAGCCGGTCAGCACGGCCACATGTTCGGCATGGGCCGCCTTGACCAGCGCCGCATCGAGGCTGGCAAGCGGCAGCGCCTTGCGTTGGGCCAGTTCCAGGTAGGCAGTGTCGTAGACGGACAGCTTGTGGGTGCGGGCCAGCGCCAGCACGGCCGTTTCGTCAGGATCACGATCCAATTCGATCGGCAGCTCGGCCATCTGCTTCAGAAATCGCGCAATCTGTGACGGCGTGATCCGCCCGCGGCGCTCGCCGACCAGCAAGACGTTGCGAAGCTCGTACCAAAACAGGGTGGGAGCCACGGCCGTCTGGCTGGCGAGCGCGCGAAACGCGGCCACCGCGGTCGGTTCCTCTTCGTCGGGAAAGGCCCAACTCGCTCCGACCGACGCATCGACGACGAACATCAGCGATTGTGCCCTTCATGGCGCGCGGCCAGTAGCTCCTTGAGGGGCATGCGCCCGGTCGTCTGGCGCAGCGCCGTGATCGCGTCGAGCGCCTGACGCACGCGCTCCCGATCGGCCGCGGGGGCGGGCACGATGTGAGCGATGGCCTTGCCATGCCGCTTCACCACAATGGTCTCCCCGCGTTCTACAGCGTCGAGATACTCGGCGAATTTGGCCTTGGCTTCAGAGGATTGCACTTCGCGCATGGTTTGACCAGTTATTTTGACCGGTCATAATTGTTCAACCTGGCCGGGTTGTCAATGCTCGGTGGATGGGGCGAGATTGAACTTGTTGGGGGTGTATCCATTCCTGCTGGTCGGTGGCGATAAATCCAGTCAGACGGCGGACATCATTCGCGCGAAACGAATGGCTGCGGAGTTGAGGGAGCGAAAACAATGAACAAGGACTTCAAGCTGTTTGACGCCTCCGACTATCTCGACAACGACGATGTCATCGCCGAATACCTGACCGCGGCGGCGGAAGACCCCAACCCGGACGTATTCCTTGCGGCGCTTGGCGACGTGGCGAAGGCAAAAGGCATGGCTGAGATCGCCAAGGATGCCGGCCTCGGCCGCGAGAGCCTATACAAGGCCCTGCAAAGTGGGTCGCATCCGCGGTTCGAGACGGTGCAAGCCGTGCTCAGGGCCCTGGGCGTGAAGCTGGCAATCGTCGCGCCGGGCGAATAGTGGGATTTCCAAAGAGACCGGCTGAGGATTTGGTCGCGCTGCGGCAGTGGTAAAGTGGACGGGAGTTTCCATATTAGAGCCCCGAGTCACCCCGCCGCAGGGGCGGATACTTCCCGTTGACACATCGCCATTAGGCTACTCAACTCCCTCTCCGAATCAGGAGCCGCCATGAGAGATCCGCACGACGTTTACATGAATACCCTGGTGCCGATGGTGGTCGAGCAGACCAGCCGGGGCGAGCGCGCCTACGACATCTACTCCCGCTTGCTGAAGGAGCGCATCATCTTCGTCACCGGCCCGGTGGAAGATTACGGCGCCAGCCTCATTACGGCACAGCTGCTCTTTTTGGAGGCCGAAAACCCCAAAAAAGAGATCGCGATGTACATCAATTCGCCGGGCGGCGTCGTCACGGCCGGATTGGCCATTTATGACACGATGCAGTACGTCCGCCCCGCCATCCAGACTCTCTGTGTGGGACAGGCCGCTTCCGCAGCGTCGCTCTTGCTTTGCGCCGGTGAAAAAGGTCAGCGTTTCTGTCTGCCGAACTCCCGTATCCTGGTGCACCAGCCTTCCGCTGCCTATTACGGACAGGCCGCCGACATCGCCCGGCATGCCCAGGAAATTGTCAAATTGAAACGCAGGCTCAACGAGATCTACGCCGGTCACACTGGACAATCGGTGGAAGCCATTGAAAAGGCTCTGGATCGGGATACCTATATGACCGCGGAAGAGGCCAAGGCTTTCGGCCTGCTCGACCAGGTCCTGAGCAAGCGGCCCGAAGCTACGGAAAATTCCTAACTTCGCAATTTCGCCCAAATAGTCAGGATGATAGCGGCTTAAACAAATCTTGATCCGCTTGGCTCTAACGTGGTCGAATGTAGCTAGGCTGAGCCGATTTGGGTTGGCGCGGGTTGTGCAAGGCAGTGCAGGGAAGGCAGCTGTCTTGCTGGTCATAAAGGGCGGGTCGGAAGATCCGGGATATTGAATGAGTAAATCCTCCGGCGGTGAGTCCAAGAACACCCTCTACTGCTCGTTCTGCGGTAAGAGCCAACACGAGGTCCGCAAGCTGATCGCGGGCCCGACGGTGTTCATCTGCGATGAATGCGTCGAACTCTGCATGGAGATCATTCGGGAGGAGAACAAGACCTCCTTCATGAAGAGCCGCGAGGGCGTGCCCACGCCGGCCGAGATCTTCAAGGTCCTCGACGACTACGTGGTCGGCCAGCAGCACGCCAAGAAGGTGCTGTCGGTGGCGGTCCATAACCACTACAAGCGCATCAACTCCGGCGGCAAGAATTCCGACGTCGAGCTGGCCAAGTCGAACATCCTCCTGCTCGGCCCCACCGGCTGCGGCAAGACCTTGCTGGCCCAGACCCTGGCCCGCATCCTCGACGTGCCGTTCACGATGGCCGACGCCACCACCCTGACCGAAGCCGGTTATGTCGGCGAAGACGTCGAGAACATCATCCTCAAGCTGTTGCAGAACGCCGACTACAACGTCGAGCGGGCGCAGCGCGGCATCGTCTATATCGACGAAATCGACAAGATCAGCCGCAAGTCCGACAATCCGTCGATCACCCGCGACGTGTCGGGCGAAGGCGTGCAGCAGGCTTTGCTGAAGATCATGGAAGGCACCATTGCCTCCGTGCCGCCGCAGGGCGGGCGCAAGCATCCGCAGCAGGAATTCCTCCAGGTCGACACCTCGAACATCCTGTTCATTTGCGGCGGCGCGTTTGCCGGCCTCGACAAGATCATCTCGCAGCGGACCACGGGCTCGTCGATGGGCTTCGGTGCCGTCGTGCGCGCTCCTGACGAACGCTCTACCGGCGAAATCCTGCGCGAAGTCGAGCCGGAAGACCTGCTCAAGTTCGGCCTGATCCCGGAATTCATCGG